>DATBHW010000041.1 GCA_036557285.1 Ktedonobacterales bacterium | reverse complement strand
TTTTGCTGGCAGGATGTGCGAATGCCGCCTGTGTAGCGCCGCCGGGACGGCGGCCAAACGCTGGCACGTGGAAACGCTGAACGTGCAGCCCTGGTCGCCGGTGAGGCGTTCAGCCGCCGGGACGGCGGCGCTCCGCTCGGTACGGTGCGGCTTTCCGCCAGCGAAGCTACAAGCCAGGAGCATTGACCAAGACGGTCTAGAAAATTCGGGATGACCCATGTTCCCCTATCACCTGGGCGACGCGCGCTACAAAGGCATCGAGACCCATGAGCGCCTCAAAAACCTGCCGACCATTCCGGCCAAGTTCATTGGCAACATCGGGGTGGGCCAGCAGGTAGCTGATGGCCTTGCGTAACTCCTGGGGATCGCCTGGCCTGACATAAAAGCCGGTGGGCAGCCGCCTGAGCGTTTCAGGCACGCCGGGCGCTTCCAAAAAGCCAGGCAAGATGAGACGCTCGACTCGTCCATAGCCCTGGTTGCGGCGATCACGCACCGTATCGGTTTGGCCTCGCGTGGCGCTGACAACCACTGCTTTGCCCATAGCCATTGCTTCAAGAATCACGGTGATGCCCGCCTGATTGGGTACATCCAGCAGTGGGACCACGACGAAACGCGAGGCGGCATAGAGATGGCGCAAGCTGAGATAGGCGTGTGAACTCACTCGAACGTTGGGCGGCAGCGTCTCGCCGGAGTCTGGACCACGATGATCCGACCAGTAGCTGGCCGCCGCTATTTCAAGCTGTGCCTCCATCCCGCGTACCGCTTCAATGAGCGTGGGATAGTCGCGGAACTCCAGCCCTACGCTGCAAATGAGCGGCAGCCCCTGTGCATCCGCGCCTGCGCTGCTGCTCGATGCGGTTTCCCCCGCTGTCGCCTGCGCTTCGTTCAGCGCCGCCTGAGCTTCCTGGGCAGCCATTGGCCGCCAGAAACGTTCGTCGGCCTGGTAAGGCATCAGCACAATCTTTTCAGCCGGAATCCCTAGCTCCTCGATCATGATGCGCCGTTGCAGGCTGGAGTGACAGAGAATAGCAGCGATATGGGAATGGATGCGCCCCCAACGAAACCAGACGCGCTTCTTCCAGGGCGAGAGGATATGAGCGAGCATCACATGGCGGTTGCGGGCGCGGGCGAGCTTGAGGAGCAGTGCCAGCGGGATGCCGATGCGCTCGCTGTCTGTGTAAAGCGCCTGATAGCTGCGGCGCTGGCGAAACGCCAGCCACGCCTGGGCCACCGCTTTGCCAGCCACTCTGGCAAGCAGGCGGCTGATGAAAGCGGCCTGCGTGGATGACCAATCCAGCGTGTCGGCCTGAAGGACGCTTGCCAACTCGAAATAGTCTTTACGCGGAGAGCGCCCGGCGGCGATCTCTTTCTGCGCCTCTGGCCGCACGTCAGCCGAGATGATGAGCAAGGCGCGTGGCTCTGCTTTTTTCATCGTTTTGCTATTTCTTCAGCTAAACTTCCGGGGAAGCAGCTAGCTGCTGTTCTTTCCTATAGGCATAATGGTCGGGTTTGTGGTTGGAAATGGCTCGCCCTGATCTCCCGCGAGCGCCGCTGCCATTTCGGGCAGATGCGCCAGCGGTGGCTCAGGCTCCAGATTCAGAAGACGTTGCAGTTTGCCGGGATCGGCCACGAAACGGCGAACCTCCGCGCCCCGCGCTGGTATGACGCGCATCTCACTCCGCGACGCGGTGAGGGTGAGGACGCGCGCGGCCACCTCAGCGAGCGGCGTACCGATACCTGTGCCGATATTGATGCGCTCCCCGGCGATGGTCTGGCGATCTGCCAGCGCGGCCTGCGCGAAGGCTTCAGTCACGTCGGCTACCCAGACAAAATCAATGAGTTGCTCTCCCCCATAAAGCAGCAGTTCTTCTCCGCGCCGGGCGCGCCGCAGCCAGAGGGGGATGACCCGCTCGCTATCGCGCGGGCCATAGACATTTGCCAGGCGAAAGATAACCGTCTCCATGTTCCCACGCGCCTGGGCAACTTGAACGTACATCTCTCCAGCCACTTTGCTGGCCCCATAAGCGTTCTTGGGGGCCAGCCGGGCATCTTCCCGAACGGGAAGCGTCTCTGGTTCACCGTAGACTTCGCGCGAGGAACTGAAGAGGAGGCGGCGAACGCCAGCCGCCTCAGCCGCTTTGAGGACATTATAGACGCCAACTACATTCGTGGTGAAGGCATAATCGGGGTCTGCTTCCGAGCCGATTACATTGGCCTGCGCGGCCAGATGAAAGACGATCTCGACGCCAGCCAGCGCCGCGCTCAAGCCCGCCTCGTCGCGGATGTCGCCCTCGATAAACCGAATGCGCCCGGCTGAAAGATGTGGCTCAAGGTGCGCCATGCTGCCGTGTCGCAGGTTATCGAAGACCAGGATTTCATAGAGTGGCTCTTGCGGCTGGCTCGCTGGCGTCAGCAGGCGATCAACCAGATGGCTGCCGATGAAACCGGCTCCGCCGGTAATAAGAACACGCATCTTTTACCGTTCCCTCTCATTCCACTGCCCAGCGGCGGCTTTGATGACCGCCAGCAGCCGCAGGCAATTTTTAGCGGCGTCATAGTCGCTCTCCACCAAACGTCGCCCACGCATCCCCATCTCCAGCCGCTGCTCAGTGTGGTCCAGCAGATAGGCAAGCGCCTGGCCCAATTGCTCCAGATTTCCGGGGTCTACCAGCAGCCCTGTTTTGCCCTGCTGTACGGCTTCAGGGATGGCCCCCACCCGCGTGGAGATTACCGGCAGCGAGGCCGCCAGCGCCTCGGTCACGGCGACAGGCGCGCAATCAGCAAGCGTCGGGAACACAAAAATATCCGCTTCGGCGAAGAGTCGTGTCAGCGTCTCGCTGTTGGGTGTGACGCCATTATAGACAAAGAGGTTCGGCCCTGGGGATACGGGTTCCTGCGTGACCAGATGCAGTTCACAGCGGTCTTGAAAGGAGCGTTGGAAGCACTCCAGCAGGATTTCGCCGCCTTTGCGCTTGAAATCGCCGCCGACGAAAAGCAGTTTCAGCAAGCGCCCCTCTGCGGGCAGCGCCTGGCTGTGCTGAGGACGGCTGGGCCACAGCGAGAGGTCAACGCCTGGGGGAATGACCGTGATCTTTTCCGAGGCTACCCCGTAATCGTTGACCAGTGATGCTTTGGCCCATTGGCACCAGGTCACGAATCCCGCTGCCAGGCGAAAGGCGTGCGTATTGGCGCGGAACTTCAGCCCTTCCAGGGGGCCGCCGCTCTTGTGTCCGTAAAGCTGCCCAACCGCATCGTAATTGATGGGCGTGGCATCCAGCGAGATGATCGTTGGGACTTTGCGCATCAGCGGCCCCGCCAGCAGGGTCGTCACCTGCGTATGGAAGAAGAGCGCGTCAAGCGTATGCTGTCTGTGGTTACGCGCTGCGGCCCGCCGGGCCAGCAGGCTGGCTCGCGCCGACCAGTTACTGCGAATCAGGGGCAGCGCAGTGAGCAGACCGGAAGGCGCAAAGGGCAGGGGCATCCAGACCGGCGCAACCGATGTGTCCTGCTGGACATAGCGCAGCAGGTTGCGGTAGTGGGTTCCATGCCCCAACTGCTGCTCCATGACAAAGCCAATTCGATAATGGGTGTCTTGCTGAGGTATCATAAGCGTACTATTGTCCGGCGCTGCTGGATGTTGGCGTCTTGCGGCGCGCTTTCAGATGGCGCTCTGCCTGGCGCAGCACCATATTAGGCGTAATCAGCGAAAGCCCACCTATTCCCATACATTCGGCGCGGTGGCACCCGTTGACCTTGCCCCAGATGTTGTAGGGGCACCAGTTCTCAACGGCGGTGGCGTCATCGCAGCCCCTGATGATGGTGATTGGCTCGCCTTCGACTGGCGGGTTATAAGCAAGCTTCTCGTAGCCAAGCAAGTCGAGGGTTGGTGTTTTCACAGCAACGCTGACCTGGGGCGCGGCGCTGTTGACGCAGATGAACAGGTCCATACGCCTGACCAGCGCGGCAAACTGAAGGGCGCTGGTCTGCCCGGTTGCGTCTATCAGGTGGGCTGCCCTGGCCTTCATCTGCTGGCGGATGGCGTCGGCCAGATGGCGCTCGTCGCCAGTGCCGGTGATGATCAGGTCTGCTCCATAGCGCGAAACCAGCGCGTCGGCCAGGGCTGCCCAGTCTTTCGGACTCCACTGCTGGCAGGTCCAGTGGGAGCCAGGATGCAGCCCGATGAGCAGCGCGTCATCGGCCACGCCATGCCTGCTCAGCAAAGCCTGGATGGCTTGCTCATCACCTGGCGTGGGCCATATCTCCAGTTCATCGGTCAGGTTGGTGACGCCGATGGCTTCCAGCACCAGCCGATTCTCTTCGCGCCATGAGGTGATCCAGTTGATCTGGCGGGCGCGATGCGTCAACATCCGAGAGTCATCATAGAGCAAGCCGACGCGCACCCTGGCGCCGCTTACCCAGGCCAGGTAGGTGGTGAACTTTGGCTGGGCGTGGAAGATGATCGCCAGATCAAAGCGGCCATAGAGGCGCGGCGCAAGCTGCGCCGCTTTGGCAAGTCGCACCAGCCGGCTCCAGCGCGTGCCGCGTTTCTGCTCGAAGGTCTCGATGGTGATGACTGTATCTACATAAGGGCAGGCTACCAGTATTTCGCGCGCGTAGCTGTATCCAATCACGGTGATGCGGGCATGCGCATAGGTCTGGCGCAAAGCCCGCAGAGCCGGGACCACTGCCAGCACCTCTGCGGTATGCCCAAAGGCGATGACTAATACGCGCCGTATGGATGCCGGGGCAGGTATCGGCGGCGTGGTCCTGGCTGCTGGCGAGCCAGGCTCCTGCTCTTTGGCTTCTTGTGTTGCTGGCGTTTTGCTTGCTCTCACTCCCAACACTCCCTCAAAGTCGTTTCGCAGGTGATTCGTTCAGCGTCTCCATCAGATCGATCCCGGGGCTGCGCCGCTGGCCTGCGCGCTGCGCCGTGCTGCGATCTGGCGCTCAACCTGGCGCAGCACCATATTGGGCGTAATCAAGGAGAGGCCGCCCAGGCCGATACATTCATTTCGATGGCATTGGACCGCTTTGGGCCAGATGTTATAGGGACACCAGTAGACGCCCGCGCTGGCGTCATCGCAGCCGCGAACGAGCGTCATCGGCTCACCAACCGCTGGCCCATTCAAGACCGGATTTTCATAGCCATACAGATTGATGGTGGGTGTTCTCATAGCCAATCCGACCTGCGCCACGCCGCTGTTGACACACATGAACACGTTCAGGCGTTTCATCAAGGCGGCCAATTGCAGAATACTGGTGCGCCCGGTCAGGTCTATCAGGCTCCCGGCGTCGGCGGGCATCTCTTCGCTTATTGCCATCGCCA
This sequence comes from Ktedonobacterales bacterium, assembly GCA_036557285.1. Lineage (NCBI taxonomy): Bacteria > Bacillati > Chloroflexota > Ktedonobacteria > Ktedonobacterales > Ktedonobacterales bacterium. The sequence goes on along the minus strand of DATBHW010000041.1, from coordinate 75,591 downwards.
GTTCACGCTCATCTTTTGTTCCGGTGATTACCAGCCGGGCGCCATAGCGAGAAACAAGCTGGGCAGCCACCGTCGCCCAATCTTTGGGACTCCACTGCTGGCAGCTCCAGTGTGAACCAGGGTGCAGGCCGATCAGCAGGTCTGTCGGGGCTACGCTATGCTCGCTCAACAGGGCTTGTATGGCTGCCTCATCAGCGGGGCGGGGCCAGAGTTCCATGCTGGTTGACGTTATGGTGACGCCGATAGCTTCCAGCACGCGCCGGTTGACCTCGCGGAACGACACAATACCTTTGATGGGGCGCGCTGGATGCGTGATGATACGCGGTGAGGCTGAATCGAGAAAACCAGCGCGCACTCTGGCTCCCGTCAGCCAGGCTACGTGCGCAAGGAAGCCGTTGCGCGCGTGAAGGATCAGCGCCATATCAAAACGCCCGCGCAGCCGCAGCCCCAGCCGGGCGAGCAGCAGCATGCGCTCGATCTTTCCCCAGGGTGAGCTTTTCTGGTCATGATCTCGAAAGGGGATCACCTCATCCAGATACGGGCAGGCGGCCATGAGTTCTTGCACATAGTCAACCGCCAGCAGGGAGATGCGCGCCTGCGGGTACGTCTCGCGTAATGCTCGCAGCGCGGGAACAGCCGCCAACACATCGCCAATATGCCTGTAGGCAGTTACCAGAATACGACGGGTTGAGGCAGGGTCGGGCATGGGCCGCCTGGGTTCCGCTGCCTGGGGGGCGATTCCCTGCCCATTCCTGCTGATCTGTGCTGCTGCTCGTTCTCTTTTATTCACCCCGGATACTTCTCCAATCAATCGGTGAGGGATAGACGCTGCCGCGCCCTGTTTCCCTCCGCTGCGGGCAGAACTGCCCGGCATTGAGCGTACCACCAGCGCATCGAGATGGCAGGTGGAACAGGTTATGAAACTGTTAAGATGGAAAAGCGTTGGTTAAGAAATACACAGCTTGCGCTTGAGTAGTGGCGCGTCATCGAACTACTGCCTGGACCAATCTCTTCTCAACCACTTCTTAACACGACCTCAACCTGGCTTGTTGCCCTGCAAAGCTATACTTGGCGGAGGCGCCAGAGCAACTGCCAATCTGAACTGCCAGGTGGGATGAAGCTGGAGTGGGGGGATAAGAGGATAGAGATGACGATGCAATCGAAGCCGAAACACCTCATCTTAAAAAATACCCTGATCTTATTCGTTGGGCAGATCATTACCCTCGTCCTGAGCATTATAACGGCAGTGTATGTCCCTCGCTACCTCGGCCCCCAGGGGACTGGTGAAATCGCGCTTGCTGGCGCTTTGACTTCCCTCATATCTACTATTGGCGCATTGGGGATAGGGACGCTGATGACGCGCGATATTGCCAGGGACCACGCCAAAGCGCCTGATCTGATCGGCGCGGCGATTATGATCCGGGCGATACTCTCGCTGCCCAGCCTGCTGTTCATAGCCCTCATTGCCTGGGTGGCAGGCTATTCGACGCACACACAGGTCGTCATTTATATCAACGCCGTTGCGATGATCTTTGGCTTTCTCGGAGGACCACTTCAAGCCGGATTTCAAGCGTTCGAGCGGATGAAATACAACACCCTGGGCGGGATTATTTCCGAATGTATCATCACCTTTGGCAGCATAGCAGTGGTCCTGGCCGGGCATGGAGTAATCCTGCTGAGCGTCATCTCCACCGGGGCCTCGTTAGTGAGCCTGATGTTCTTTGTCTTCTGGTGGAAGCCGTTGAGTTCCGTCCACCTGCGCCCGAACTTTCGGCTGATGCGCTACCTCGTCGTCAGCGGGCTGCCATTCTGGATAACGGGCATCTTTTTGACGATCTACGTGTATATTGATTCGCTGATGCTCTCCTTTCTGACCAGCACTGAAGTGGTCGGTTGGTATAATGTACCCGTTGGGCTATTTGGGCTGCTCCTGTTCCTTCCCACAGCGGTAAGCACAGCCATCTTCCCGGCGCTGGCGCGCACCTACAAAACCGCGCCGCGCGAGATGGCGAAGATGGCCCGGCGCAGCTTCAATCTGCTGGCCTGCCTCAGTCTGCCAATAGCTGTGGGCGGAATACTGCTTGCCAAGCAGTTCATTTTGATGGTGTACGGCCTGAGTTTTGGCGAATCAATTCCGGTGATGATGGTGCTGGCCGCCACTGTTGTGCCTACCTATCTCAATATTCTCATTAATCAATTCCTGGTGGCAACTGAACGCCAGATTATCTGGACGAAGGTGATGGCCGCTGCCTGTGTCATTAACCCGTTAATCAACGTTGTACTCATCAACTACTACCAGCAGGCGTATGGCAATGGCGCGTATGGCGCAGCCTGGGCGCTGCTGTTAACTGAAGGATTGATGACTATTGTTGGCATCGTCATCCTTCCGCGCCGTGTCCTGGGGTGGAGCAACGTGGTGAGCATGGCAAAATCCTGCTCGGCAGCAGGCTTGATGGCGCTGGGCGTCTGGTATACACAGGGATATTTTATCGCCATTCCCGTCGCTGTCGGCATGGTCATCTATGTCGTCGCGGCGCTGGCGCTGGGCGCGCTGCCACGCGAGGATTTGCAGTTGCTTGAGCCACTGGTGGCGAAGGCGCTGCGGAAAGTTGGAAAGAAGCGAAGGCGGCCACAAACAGAACAGACCGATATGAAAGCTGCCTGAAGCGCCTGGCGCCCATCAAGGGAACCAACCGCTTCATTGATTGTAATAGAGGCTCTTTATGAATCAAACCATCTCCTCCGTGCAGCGACCTGCTGCTCCATCTGTTCAGGTTCCTATTCGGCTCTTGTACATTACGGATGCGATCTTTACGGGGGGCGATACGCGCTGTGAAGTCTGGCTGCTTGACGCCCTCGATAAGCGGCGCTTTGCCGTCACCGCTTTTACCTCACCTCAAGGGCCAACTGCCGAACAGATTGGAAAGATAGCAGGCATTCGGCACGTCCCGACTCATTTTGGTGTTCTGGAGGGCGCCAGAGCGCGCGGGCCGATGAACAAACTGCGCAGCCTGCTGCTGTTCAGCGCCGCGCTGGCAAAGGTGGCCTGGGTGGCCTGGAGAACCAGGCCGCAGGCGATCTTTACCGGGGATCGCACCCGCGCGATGCTTGCTGCTCTGTGCGCCGCGCGGATTTCCCGCCGCGCCGCGCTGGTCTTCCATCCCCAATTTTTCTTTGCCCCTGGTTTTGCCAACGGCGGGTTGAAACGCCGAACAGCTTTGCGGGCCGATCTGGTTATTACCAATTCAGGTTTTACCAATCAAAGCTATGCCCAAATAGGGGTAGTCCCTGAAAAGCTGCTCATGGCCTATAATGCCATTGACGCGAGCCGCTTTTCGCCAGGGGCCAGCCCTGAAGCGCGTGCTCGGCTTGGCATTCCTGAAGATGCCCTGCTGATCGGCATCTTCAGCATCCTACGTCCATTTAAGGGACACGCTGTTTTATTAAAAGCGATGCCGCGCGTCCTTGAGGCTGTGCCAAACGCCCATCTGCTCATTGTTGGCTCAGGCGAATTACGACCCGAACTGGAGCAACTGACGCAAGACCTGGGACTCCAGCGCCATGTCACCTATACGGGCTTTCAACGAGATACCCTCCCGTTGTATCGCGCTCTTGATCTGTACGCAATGCCCTCCGTTGAAGAGCCTTTTGGGCTGGTGACGATTGAGGCTATGGCCTGCGAAAAAGCGGTGGTTGGGGCTGATAGCGGGGGAACCCCTGAGATTGTAGACGACCAGGAGACGGGTTTGCTGGTCCCAACGAACCAGATTGAACCACTGGCTGATGCGATTATTACCTTGCTGCGCGACCCCGAACGCCGCCAGATCATGGGGCAAAAGGGGCGGCAGCGGGTGCTGGAGAAATTCACGCTTCAAGGGCGCTCTGAGCAGATCGCCGGGGCGCTGGAGCATCTGGTGAAGACGAGAAACATATGACACTGATACAAGAGCAAGGCCAGGGCGCTGCGCTGGAGCGCGCATTGCCCGACTATCGCTTCGGGTTTATGATGCAGCAGGTGTTGGGGCATATTACGGTCTATCGCAACCTTCGCCGTTTCATCGAGCGCGACCCCAGCGTTGCGCCCACCTGGACGGAAGTTACCTACTATGAGCCAGGGGGTTGGATTGAGCGGATACCCCTGGTCCCCCCCAGGAAAGCCGGGGTGGCGCGTGGCGCGCTGCAAGTGCGCCAGGGTTTGCGGAAAGGGCCGTATGACGCGCTGCTCTTTAACAGCGAGGCGCTCTGCGTCTTTATTCGCAGCGCGCTGCGGCGTGTGCCTACCGTGATCATGAACGATATGACGCCCCATCAACTGGACCTGATGGCGGAGTTTTATAATCATCCTAAGCCGGGTAATTCGGCGCTCACCCGGTATAAACATCGGGTGAACGTTGATATTTACCGCGCCGCTCGCCTGATCCTGCCCTGGTCGAACTGGACCAAAGATTCGGTGATGCGCGATTATGGGATTCCAGAGGAAAAGATCGTCGTGCTGCCGCCCGGAGTGGATACCGAACAATGGTCGCCGCCTCCGGCGGAGATGCGCGAGGCGCGGCTGGCGGCAACCAGCCAGGTACCGCGCGTCCTCTTTGTTGGCGGAGATTTTGAGCGGAAAGGCGGGACGCTGCTGCTCGATTGGTTTCTGGATCGTGGTCAGCAGCGGTGTGAACTGCATATCGTGACGCGCACCCCGCCCATACTCCGCGAGCCGACGCCGGGGCTGCATCTGCACACAAACCTGGAGGCAAACGATCCCCTGCTGATACGGCTCTATCGTGAGAGTCATGTGTTTGTCCTGCCAACGTTGGCAGATTGCTTTGGCATTGCCTCCATTGAAGCGATGGCGACTGGCTTGCCCGTTATCACGACGAATGTTGGTGGTGTGCCGGATATTGTGGATGATGGGCAGCAGGGATTTCTGATTGAGCCGAAAGATGGCGCGGCCCTGGCCGCCCGGCTGGAAAGCTTGCTCGATGACGAACCGCTGCGCCGCGCTATGGGGGAGCGGGCGCGCGCCAGGGCGCTGGCGCGCTTTGACGCTCGTCAGAACACCGAGCGGCTTACTGGCCTGATGAAAACGCTGGCAGCGCCTGGGGAGCGTCCATGAGAATCTGTCTGATCTCGCGGGAATATCCGCCTGAAACCCATATCGGCGGGATAGCGAGCTACACCCATAAAACGGCAGCCGCGCTGGTCCGGCTGGGCCACGAGGTCCATGTGGTCACGGCGGCCTGGAAACCCGGCGCGAACTATGAGGAAAACGGGGTGCAGGTGCATCGTTTGGCCGAGCCTCGTCTGAAACCACGCGAAGCGCAATCGCTGCTGCACGCGAAGCAGGTTGCCGGGACCATTGCCCGCATTCCGGGGCGTCTGGACGTGGTTCAGGCATGCGAGTGGGGTGGGGAAGCATTCTGGTACGCGCTTGCGCCAGCCCGCCGGGCGCCGCTCGTCACACGCCTGGCGACTCCGCTCTTTCTGGTGCAGCGCCTCGATCAGCACTCCTCCTTCGGTCTGCGGAACATGCCCGTCAGGGTGATGGAGCGTGTTCAGACGCGCCGGAGCGATGGGATTATCTCGCCCACGCGGGCGCTGGCCGATATTGTGTGCCAGGACTGGAAGATTGCTTCGCAGCGCGTCACAGTGGTTCCAACCGGCATGGACCCGGCGCTGGTCAACGCTCATGCGGATGGCCCGCTGCCGGAAGCCCTGCGGGGGAGTGATTACATCCTCTATTTTGGGCGTCTGGAAGAGCGCAAAGGCGTGCAGACATTGGGCGCGGCGCTGCCGCGCGTGCTGGACACCTATCCAGGCTTGAAAGCCGTCTTTGTCGGAGACGATATGCCCTATCGTGGTGGGACGATGCGCGAAGCCATTCTGGCGATGAACACACCCTACGCGGAGCGTCTGTTGTTTCTGCCGCGCATGCCGCAGCCCGCGCTTTTCCCCATTATTAAGGCGGCGCGGCTGGTGGCGCTGCCCTCCCTATGGGAGAATCTGGCAAATACCTGCCTGGAAGCGATGCAGCTTGGCCGCCCAGTCATTGGAACACGCGGCTGTGGCTTTGAGGAAGTGATTGAGGACGGCCTGAGCGGCTTTCTGGTTGAGCCAGGCGATGCCGCCGCGTTAGCCGGGCGTATGCTGGATGCCCTGGCCGATCCTGTCCTGCTGGAGCAGGTGGGGGCCAGCGCGCTCCGCAGGATGGAAGCGTTTAGCATTGATAAGATGGCGGCGCGCCTGGCAGACTATTACGCGCAGATCGTGGCCCGCTGGAGGCGCGCGCCAGGAGCAATGGCGCCTGGCGGCCTGCGGCCTGAGCGCGAGCAAGATTCTGTGGAGGTGGCCCAATGAATCTCTCCTACGAGCGGTCAGTCTTCCAATCCGGCGCGTATATCCAGCAGTTCCAGCCAGAAGAGCGCCATAACCCCTTTCGCCATCTCTATGCCCGCAAGCGGCTTGACGTGCTGAAGCTGGCGGCAGAACTGCTCGCCGACAGGCCAGACGGGCGCGTTCTCGATATTGGCGGCGGTATGGGGCGTCTTGCGGTCCCATTGGCGCAGCAGTATCAGGTCCATCTCTGCGATATTTCGGAGGCCATGCTGGAACTGGCGCGCAAAGCAGCCCAGGAGGCGGCTGTCCCGCCGGGGCGTTTGCAGACCAGCGCGGTTGACGCCTCTCAGCCGCTGCCCTTTGCGGATGGCAGCTTCGATTTGCTGATCTGTCTCGATCTGCTGGTGCATCTGCCCGACCCACAGGCGGCAGTGCGCGAACTCTACCGCGTCCTGCGGCCAGGCGGCGCGGCGCTCATTGACGCCACCAACGGAACGCCCTGGTGGGTCTTCTGCTATCCCCGCTATGTAGGCAAACGCCCCAGCCGCTGGATACAGACGATACGCTGCGGCGGTGTGCTGCCTGAGTGGGCGGGCATCGTTCACCACATGCGCCGGAAGACGTTTTTGGGCTGGCTCTCTGCGGCTGGCTTTGCTGTGATTGGCGAGCGGCGCTATGGCCCCCTGCCGCTGCTGCCAAAGTGGTTCCTGGCAATCGGACGGAAACCTAAATGAAACCCAGGCTTCTCCTCTATCTCACCGCTGATACCAACCCCGCCAGAAATGCGGTTGCCGCCACGCTCTCCTGGGCGGCGGAAGCAGCCGGATGGTTCTTTGAGGTCTATTATGACGCTTATCGCCTGGGAGACCACTACGGCGGCGGCGATCCCGCTGCGCTCCCTGCTGGCGTGCTGACAGGCGGCACGATGATTGGCGCGCATCATTACGAGCGGCTGTATCTCTTGCTGCATCGCTTTGACACGGTGGCGCTGACCGCTGGCCCGGCGGCATTTGGCCCGACGCTTGAGCAGCTTGGCGTGCCCCGGCTGGCGGTCTCTGGTTTTGCGGAAACCTACAGCCGGGCCTTCGAGGCGCTTGGCGCAGCCATACCAGAGGAGGCAGTAATCATAGATACGCAGCCCAGGCGCGATCTGGTCGGCATAGACGCCTATCTGTACCCGGAGATTGCCGGGCGGCGCGCGCTGGGATTAGAAATCAATGCGCTTCAGCAGGATGATATACCCCAACTGGCGCAGATGGGTGTGCGGCGGCTGCAAACGCTTTTCCTGGGAACACAAGGCTCGAAGAAGCTAGAGGGGCTGTGCTCAGCCCACAGCGGCCTGGCGGCCCAGGATCGGGCCGCCATACAGATGCCCGGCCCACTGGATACGCTGGAGCCAGAGGATGATTTTGCCACGCTGACCGAACGTGTGGCGCGTCGCTGGCTGGCGCGCTGCGCTGGTGGGTGGGTGCTGGCTGATCCAACAGCGGTATCGGCCTGGCTGCCTGATGCGTGGCGCGAGCGGCGGCTGGCGATCTACAGCAAGCCCCAGCAGGTCGTTATTCAACGCTTAGCGGCTGAACTGCGCCAGAGTAAGACGGCGGTGCTGGGGCGGCAGTATGAAGATGGTGATTTTTTCGCGCTGTCGTCGCTTGGATTAGCATTCCAGTTGATCGACCCCTGCCGTCCACCCTTTCCTGTGCTGCGCCTGGCGGGATACGACTGGTCATCGAGCGAGCAAGCTGATGGCATCGCGGGGCGTGAGCCAGATGACGAGCAGTTGCGCGCGTGGGCACGCGAGGGGCGCGTCCTGGTTTCTCTTATCTTCTGGACAGGCATGATCCGCGAGTTGGAGAACCTGTATCGCGTGATTGATGTGGTGGCGCTCTCCAAAATGAAGGGCGGGCTGGCCCTGACGGTTCCCGCGCTGGAATATCAGCCGGAAGCCCCATTGGAATTGTTACGGACGCCGCTCGAACGCGGCGGAGTGTTTCCATATCTGGAGATGCTGCTGGCAAGCTGCGGGATAGGGGCGGCGATTGAGTCGCGGATGCCAGAGGGAAAGCTGGCCGACTATCTTCAGGCGGCGAATCAAACCCTGGAGCGGCTGGGCGTACCCCGGGCGTGGCGGCCAAAGGGATGGTGGGCTGTGATGGACCCGGTGATGCTCCCCCTGCCGAAGCCGAAGCTGCCCATCACGGCCAGGGCACAGGCGCAAGCGCCTTTTCTCCAACTGCGTTATCACTCGCCAGCAGCGGCGCAAGCGCCCGCGATAGTCTTGCCTGATGACGCAGCAGACGCGGCGGGCGCGCCGGTCCCATCGGCCCCAGCGCCGCGCCTGCCGGTGACACGACGCCTGGGCGATTGGGCGCGCGAGCATGGGCTGCGCGCAGCCCTCGCGCCGTATCGTCCCTATGAGTTCTTCGCGCCTGGCCCCATTCGCAAAGAGGCTATCGAAGCAGTGCGCGCTGCCGGGCTGTCGTATATGTTCAGCAAGGCGGGTTTTGGGCGGGAGCCAGCCGTACTCTACCAGGATGCGACATGTATCGCCTTGAATTATACTGTTGGGCATTGGGATGGCTGGACGCCGTTTGAGACGATCAACAGCGTCGGCGATTTGCGGCGCGCGGAGCGGCGATTGCTGGCGGCGAAACGTCCGGGCTGGCTGGTAGGGACGCTCGATACCTGTTTGTGGGCGTTCACCGGCCCCATCTGGAGTCGGGCGGCTGGCCTCAAGGCGATTGCCGATTTTGTGGCGCGCGGTGGCGATTCTGGACAACTCATCAATGTGACGCCAGGCGTAGTAGCGCGCTATGCGCGCCTGATACATGAGTAATCGTAACACACCTGGCAGCGAATGTGGGAGATAGCTATGCACGTCACGGTTTGCATCTGCACACGCAATCGCGGCTCAGCTATTGCTGCGACGCTGCGCAGCCTGGCTGCCTCAAGTTATAAAGACTTCGACGCGGTGATCGTTGATCAAAGCGCAGCAGAGGATACAGAACAGGCGGTCCATGAGGTGACAGCGGGCGATGCCCGTTTCAGCTACTGGCGCTCTCAGACGGCGGGCCTCTCTGTTGCGCGCAACATTGCCCTTGCCCACGCGCGCGGGCCAATCATTGCCTTCACCGATGACGATTGCGATGTGAGTCCCGATTGGCTTGCCTTGCTGGTAGAGTATTTCCGCGCCTATCCTGATGTGGGCGAGATTTGCGGTGAGGTGCGCGCCATCTCCTACGATCCGGCGGCGGGACACATTCCCGCCTTCGTCGTGCGCTCACAGGAGCGCATCTCGTCTCCCTGGGCTTTCAGGCGCGCCAGAGGCATTGGAGCGAATATGGCCTTTCGCCAGGAATCGCTCCGGGCAGTCGGCCCGTTTGACGAGCTGTTAGGGGCCGGAGCGCCGCTGTATAGCTATGAAGATGGAGATATGACCTACCGGATATTGAAAGCAGGCTACAGTGTGCTGAACGCGCCTGATGCTTATGTCGTTCACTCCGGGTTTCGCTCCTGGGATGGTGGGGGCAGAGCGTTAATGTACCACGCCTACCTCGCCGCCGGGGCGTTGTATATGAAATACTTGCGCCTGGGAGACCTGACCATTCTGCCTACAATCGCCCATCAGTGGCTGGGCGATTGTATTTCCTGGAAGAAGCTGCTCATGCTGCGTCGGGGGTCTGGCCTCGCCAACTTTCTGTACTGCGCTCGCGGCATGCGCGTCAGTTTTCAGTATCAGATTGATCGTCGTCGTCGGCTCTATCTGCCACGCGAACAACATCCCCATATAGCGGCGAAAACCTCAGACGCGCTGGCTTCCGGGGCTGAGTAAAGGCGCTGCTGGCCGATTTTGGAAAGAGGGATATACAGTGGTGCGAAGATTCCTGACCCGGTTTATGCGTTTTCTCAGAGCAGAAACGGTTTCTAACAATTGGGACCGGGCCGTTTGGGCGCTGAAAGTCTTTGGCCTGGCGCTCCTGGTTGGTTTGTTGATCTCACCGCTCGTCTTTTTGGCATTTAGAGCGTCGGCAGGCGGGAGTGGCCCGGTAACAGGGCCGGTTCCTGGTACACCGCCGCCCATTCTTCAGTCAACCAGCAGCCCTGTTCCTACTGCTACGCCTACCCCTGCTGCTCCCACGGAGGCGGGCGCGCCCATCAAAGGGTTGACCGATGAGCCTGGCTATCGCTGGTGGCATCTGACCAACGCGCCTCAGCCTGATAGCTGGTGGGCGCAGGCGCAGCACCCGGAGCAGCTTCAGACGCAGATTGACTTGATGCACGAATTGGGCGTCAAGCTGTTTCGCGTTGAACTGGACTGGCCCCTGGTAGCGCCGAACAGGCCGGGTGGCGGTACCTATAACAGCGCCCTGGCGCGCGACCCGAATTGGAGCGGCTATCACTGGCAGGCATGGGATGCCATTGTGCGCCTTGCCACCAGCGCGGGCTTGCAACTGGTACCCCAGGTGCTCTTTACCCCCGATTGGGCCAGCGGCCTGACAGCAAGCCAGGACGGCCCTCAAAGCCCCCCGCGATCCGCCCAGTTTTTTGGCGATTTTGTCTTTGCCGCCATCACCCGCTATAAGGGCCAGATTCACTACTGGGAGCTGTGGAACGAGCCGAACCTGGACTCCCATTACTGGAACGGCACAGCTAAACAATATGTTGATCTGATCTTGAAGCCGGGCTATCAGGCGGTAAAACAGGTAGACCCGACCGCAAAAGTCCTCATAGCGGGCCTGGTCGGGGGCGGGCCTGGCTTCCTGTCCAACGTGTATGCTGCTGGTGGCGGCCATTATTTCGATATTGCCAATGCTCATGCCTATTTTCCCGTCGTTGACGGGGTGAGTACGGCAGTGCATCTCATGAAGGGGGTCTTGTCTGAAAACGGCGATAGCCAGAAACCGGTCTGGCTGACTGAGTTTGGCCTGGTTACTCAGCCTGATGGCGCTCCGGGCAACTCAGGAACGATCAAGACTCCCAACGATGAAGCCGATCAGGCGCAGTTGATTAGCGATGTGTTTAGCGATCTGAATGTGCAGGCCATCTTCCTCTATCAACTCCACGATACGTCTCCTTTTGGCCCTGGCGGCGCGCTGCTTGGCGTGGAGTATTACGGTTTGGTGAGTCGGGATTACAAGCATCACAAGCTGGGCTTTGAAGCCTATAAAGATGCTGCTGGCGGCCCGTTGCCAGCGTTTGCTGGCGCTTCTGCCTCTGGGTGATAGGTTTCAACCTGTTGCCAGAAGGCAGCGCGGCCTCCAATCTGCTCGCTAACGCTCTGCCAATAGCGTAAGTTGAAGATGGCGCTGAAGGCAGCGTTGGCAATCTTCGGCTGCCTGAGCCAATCGGCAAGGCGGGCAGCCACGAGCAAGGCGCTCACCGTCAGGCGCAGGCGGCGCGGGTTTCCCAGGCACGCCCGCGCCAGATGTTGAAGCGGGCGCTGGCGGCGATGAAACTCTTTTGCCATATTTTTGAGGATACGCTGCCGGTTGCTGCGATACATGGCGACATCTGCCCAGCCGTATTCCGTTGGAATGCTGAGCCAGGAGCGCAATGGGCGGCGAACATGGTGCCAGCCTTTGGCCTGGGGGTTGAAATGGAAGCGCAGCCCCTGATCGAGGAAGCGATAGGCCAGTTCTATATCTTCGGCGCGGCGAAAGTGCGCGTCAAACCCACCGGCGGCCAGAATATATTCGCGGCGCACTGAGGCGTTGCCGGTATAAAACTGGCGCGGCGTCGGCTCCCATTTCCCGGCCATCATCCCGTCGTACTGTTTGATAAGCATCGCCTCTTCCCAGCGTGTCCAGGGATTCAGCCGGAAGTTGGGCGGCGCGAGCAGTGGGCCGATCACCACCGCGCGCTCGTCTTGCTCGTGCAGGCGCATATGCTCGGCGATCAAGGTTGGTTCAGGAACCACATCATCATCAATGAAGAGAATAAGCGGCGCGGCGGCTTCCTGTACCCCCCGATTGCGCGCGGCGGCTGGCCCCTGGTTCGACGTCTGCTCAAAAAGACGCAGGCGATACTTCACGCGCAGCGCCCGGCACATCTCGGCAGTATCATCAGTGCAGCCGTCGCAAATGACCAGCGCCTCGTACTGATCGGCGGGGGTGGTCTGCTGCGCGAGCGCCTCCAGCACCATGCGCAGCGATTCGCGCCGATTATGCGTGGGGATCACCAGGCTGACGACGGGCAGAGCGACGGTCCCTGGCATAGCTGAATCTGACAACAGCGCGCCATCAGGCGCGCTAGCAGAGAGCGGCTGAGAGGGAGAAGCCTGCGAAAACTGCTCACGAGGCATAGAGCATTTCCTTCTGCTCACGAGCCATAGAGTATCTCCTTCGCCTGCTCAGCATAGCTGGGTTCTTTGCGGCTGACTGGCCTGGCCGGAATCCCGATCATGGTTGCGCCGAGCGGCACGTCATCAATAACGACCGCGTTCGCGCCAATGGTAGCCCCATCACCAACCACAATACCGCCCAGAACCCGCGCGCCAGCGCCGATGGTCACATCGCTGCCGATGATTGGAAACTCATGCGTGCTGCGCATGCCTATGGTGACAGCCGTGATGAGGCTGACATTGCGCCCCAGCCCGCGCGCCATGACCACCGTGCCAACCGTATGCGGGATATACAGGCCAGGGCCAATTGGGACGCTGGGGACAATATCCAGGCCAAAGCGCCTGATATTCGTTCTCCAGAGAATGCCAGGGATGAGGCGAATATGCTGGCGATGGCACCAGTGGCTCAGCCGGTACAGGAAAGTGGCCCTGAGCGGCGCCTGGCTCCAGGTTAACTTGAGGGCTTCGCTGAATGTGACCGGGCTGTGTGGGTTGGGGACGCCTACTAAAAAGCCCTTGCGCTTCCATACCTGAAGGTCTTCTCGAAACAACTCGAACACGCTCATGGTTTTGGGCGTCTTGCGTTTGTTACTGGCGAACATGTGCGTCTCCTGCCTTTCTACCTCTCTACTTCACGACTCTTCTGCACTGTCGGACCACTGAGATGGACGCTGAGAACTCCCCTTGAGTACCGGGTCCGTTGCCTCTTCAGGGGATAATGGTCGGGAAGCGCGCCGCCAGGCGGCGACTCCTTCTCCCTGGCCCCAGCCTGAGCTTTTCGGGTGAGACCATCTAGGCTGCTGTCGCGCATTTGCAGCGCGTGGCGGGCTAACCAGCGCGCGCGCCAGGATGCCAACCTGTACTTCGGGTGTTTCCGTGACCAGAACGCCATTGACCTGTCCTTTGCCTGGGCGGGCGGGCACATCGGTATTGGTCGAGCGCCGCAGTATGGCTGGCAGATGCCCAATGACGCCCAGCATGAGGCCAAAGAGCAGCAGCATGCGGTCGCTCATCAGGCCCAGGTCAATATAGGAGTACGTGACTTGCATCATAATAAAACAGGTGGCGCTTGCCAGGAGGGCGCGGGAGTTGTTGTCGCCCGCCGCGTTGAGCGCCTGGATAATCCTGCCGCCGCGATACAGGCCGCTGCCGATGACCCACCAGAAGGCAAAGAAGCCAAGCGCCCCCGCTTTTACCCAGATCCAGAGGATTGAGTTGTGCGGGGTGTAGTGCCAGAAGGGCCAGAAGCTCTCATCGGGCAGCTCAATGTAAAAGATAAACTGCTGTCCAAACCCCAGACCCGTAATGGGCTGCGCGTCAATGTTAAAAATGAGGTCTTGCGTCTCTATATAGCGATATTCGTCGGAGGCTTCGTCGCGCGCGTCCGGGTTGATTTGCGAGGTCAGCGCGCGGGCTGGCTGGCACAAACCGCCGGTAGTGCAGTTCCAGAACGCTGCCAGGTAGATACCCAGCGCCAGCGCGGTGATGGGAACCACCTTGAAGAAGAGCCGCTTATTCACCCGGAAAAGGATGATTGCCAGGAAGACCAGGCCAATCGCCAGCGCCGCTTCACCAGCCCGGCGGTGCGTTACCAGCAGTGCTAATAAATCAATCCCTATCGTGCTGAGGGCGAAGAGTTTCTGACGGCGGGTGCAGCCGAGGAGTATCATGGCTGCCGAGAGGAGAATGGCAAATGCCAGGATGGGCGCGTCGCCGTGATCGTAATCGAGATCACCAACGGCGTGAAGAGGAAGGAAGAAATAATAGCGAATAATACACTCAATGCCCAGTAAAAAGGATGAGATCAGGATAACCCAGATGAGCGTACTCAGGTCGCGGCGATCAGTAAAAAGGATGCCTACCAGGAAATAGACAATTATCCCATAGCCCATCGCCCGGATTTCCCAGAGAGCTATCGTGAAATTGCTCCCCGGTTGCATTGTCCCCCAGAGCAGACCGAAAAGGAATGTCCCTGCCAGGGCCAGCATAGGCCAGTAGAGCAAGCCACGCTCAAAGTGGAACCGGCGATCCCGCCGCGCACGCGCCGCCCAGGCAATGAAGATGACGATGAGCGCGATCTCCAGCGGGTTGAAGATGATCCCTGACGCGGGCAGCCAGCTTTTGATGTCCTCATGGAAATAGATGGCGAACCCGGTCCAGGGGTCCAGGCTTGTTCCCCCGCCTTCCATCAACAAGATGAAAAATATTGCGATAAAAAAGAGTCTTTTTGCGAAAGTCATTTCTCGGCCCCAATTCTCTACTCCGAGGCGTTGGTAGCAGGCAAACTCCCCTTGAAAGATGCGCTCAAAGCTGCTGTGGCCTGAGCCAGAAATAGAGTACGAGGAGGAAAGCAAAGAGCGCGATGATGGCGATCCCATAGCGAACTCTGGGCTTGACCCACAAGCCCAGGATCAGACAAACCACCATAAAGGCGAGCATAGTATTCACGACATTCCTCCTCAGGCGTGTCCACTCAGCAAAGCATCATCACTGCCAGGTCTGGCGTGCTAGCGCGTGAACCGCAGCAGGGTAATCGAAGAGGCAGGCAGCAGCAGCTTCAGCGCACCCCCCGAAACGCTGACCGTTTGCAGTTGTTTAATCTGCGGTGTATCTTCACTGATTTGATAGACGTGCGCTTGCGTGGCAGACATATTCGCTATCTGGATGGTGGGCGTGAGATCGGCGACGGCGCTCTTATTGAGTACGATTCCCAGCAGATCACCTGTGGCGCTGTCCAGGGAGGCATAGCACGAGACGAGGTTAGCGTCACTTGAGAGCGCCTGCACCGAGGTTGCGCCAAAGGCGCTGCCCCGCCCATCATAGTTGGTAAAAAGCCTCCAGGCGAAGTAGGCCGGGCTATCTTTGGCGGGATAGGCCCAATAGCTGGCAAGGTCAAGCCCTTCGCGCCCAAAGACCCCCAGCGCCTCCGCGAGCGCCAGTGCGCCGTTCATGTGCCCTTCCGCTCCAAAGTTCCATTCAGTAATGCCCAGCCTGGTACCTGGATAATACTCTTGAATCCACTGCTTCATGCGTGGAATGAGTTGAACCTTCTGATTGATCCAGGAAGCATCGGTATAGGTAGGATCCCACAGCGAACGCACAGCTTGAAGTCGCTGGGCGCTCAGTTTGGGGCTGACATCGTTGGAATATTCTCCCCCCTGTGGGTAGTAGTGAATGTCCAGCACATCCAGGCTGCGCTGCCCGGTACGCTCATCGTGGGCGCGAATCTGCGAGAGCCACCAGGGCAAGAAATCCTGGCCGCCATGCGCCTGTTTGTCAGCGTGAGTACGAAAGTTGTCCTTCCCACGATCAAGTGGTGAATAGAAATAGGCCACCCAGCCGGAGAGGACCGGCCCGGTTACGAGCGCGGTAGGGTCTATCTCCTTGACAGCCGTTGCGTAGTCCAGAAAAATGTCGCGTAGCTGGTCATAGCTGAGTTCTGCCGGGTGAATGTCAGTGTGCGTAAAGGACCACAGGTCTGGCTCATTATCCATCGCATAGAAGCGCACACCGCCATTTTGCGCGGGTCCGAAGCGATTCAGAAGATGAGCAACCCACTCATTCTGAGCAACGCGGGAATCGTTCAGATCAGGAGGATCGGAGAGCGCCCCGTTCTTCCTGGCCTTTGAGGACACCGAAGTTAACTGGCGGTTCTTGCGCGGATCGTACCCAGCGATAGCATCACCGCCTGGCTTCAGCGGCGGCCCGCCCTCTTCGGGAACCTTATCCGACTGGGAGCTGCGGTCACGGGCGACCCACCCGATGTTGGGGATGGTCAGCATAGTTGCCGCGCCAATGGCGTTGTTCGCTTCAATAAACTGATCCGCCATGCCTGATGGCCGCTTGTCAGCCGCAGAGTCGTGGCCGTAGGTGCCGTTCGTAAAATAGTAGTCGCCTGCGGCGTTAAAGGCATTGCCCAGTTCCCAGTTATAGCGGGTGGCCTGGTTGCCGCCCCAACGGTTGAGGCGCGGGCGGCCCTCAGCCATCCAGTCGGCATTGGATTGCGATACCCCGTAAATCAGAGGGCTGATGGCCCGCTGGTTCTGAGCAGCGTCAATCTTTACGGTCAGCGGATGCGTGGTCACGGTCACGGTGGCATGTGAGGGATCAGGCAGGGCAACGCCGTAATTATCGCGCACAGGGCCAATCGTGACGGTGTACTGTTGGTTGGCGCGTAGGGGCGTCGGAACAACCATGCTGACGCTCTGAGCGCCGACATGGTAATGCGCGGAGAGCGGCGCCTGGGGCGTCGCATAGGCCGCATCCGCGCCGCTGATCGTGTAGAAGTGGCTGGATTGAGCGTCTTCAGGGAGCAGGCGCTTGTTAAAGATGAGCGTAATGGTGTTCAGGTCAAGGGCCAACGCCTGCGCGATATGTGCTGGGGTGAGGTCGGGGGCATAGATCAGCCGCAAATCGGCAATATAGATGGCGGGCTGCTCACCGCCGCTGGCATCCTCGATGAGTACGCCGGAAATGGTCTGTTTGGTAGCTTTCATGGCTGCCAGGGGAAGGCGAGTGAGCTTCCAGTCGCTGCTGCTGATGCCGCCGCCCTGGGTATAGGGGGCAGTCAGTGTTCGCGTCGTCTGGACGCTGCCATTTCCCCTTTCTGCAAAGAAGGCAAAGACTTGCTGGTCGCTTCCATTGTCCCCGTTGACGTAAAATTGCAGGTAGCCGAAATCCGTCAGATCAATGGAACCGGCGCTGCGATGCAGGTGAAGCGCGCCCCAGTTCGCCAATTCCATGCGAAGTGAGGGCTGGTTCGTGAAAAGCTGCGCTTTAGAGGCAAAGTCGTGATTAGCCCAGGACCAATCCTCCCAGCCATCGCTCAGTTTCCCATTGCTATAGATGACCAGATCGTTTGGAGTGGTCAACGCGCCGGTAAGCGTAAAATAGTTCGGTCTGGGGCGGCGGATCAGAGAACTAAGTCCTCGATAGCCAGCAGCCCCGCCAATGAGCAGCCCCCCCGCGAGTGCTCCCAACCCCAGCAGAAACGTGCGCCGCCGGAAGCGTTTCCTGGCTTGCTCTGGCGGAAGGGAGATTCGATCTTCCAGGCCGGTTGCTTTTCCCCCAGCCCAAAGGTCTTCATCACCGAAATCGTACTGCTGCTGACCAGGTTCGGTCATACCAGATTTCCTTAAAAGAGATAGATTGAAATGCAGCGGCTACACATAGCCGCCAAGCCAGGTAGGAATAGAAGGGCGCGCGGCATTGAGAACGATACCGCGCAGTGTAGACTCGTCCAGCCGGGCGACAGCATCTTTCACCATTTTTTCGGGTGTCTGCCCCGCGCGCACCACCAGCACGACGGCATCAGCCATCGAAGAAGCCAGCACACCATAGCTGGCTGTCAGCACTGGCGGGAGGTCCAGCACGAGGACCGCGCCGCTGTTATCCATACGCAGCAAGAGATTCGCCCGCGTGAGCATGCGGATCAGCCGCGCCGGATCATTGCGGCAATCTCCTGCCGGGAGGACAAAAAGGTTCTCGGTGATCTGGCGCAGGGCATTGGGCAGGGAACATTCGCCGCGCAGATACTCGGAGAGTCCGGGCTGGGCGGGAATCCCCAAACTTTTGTGGACCGATGGCCGCGTCAGGTTGAGTTCGACCAGCACAATGGGGCTGTCGAGATCGGCGGCTATCGTCGTCGCAATGCCCAGCGCAATCGTTGACTTTCCTTCGCCATCCACTGCGCTGGTGACGCCGATGGTTGGGATAGTATCCGGGCTGCCCGATGTGTGCAGCGAAAGATAGATGCGCCGAAAATACTCCATCGTATGAGAGTTGGCAACCCCCCGGCTCTCTTGCCAGGGCGACTGGCGGCCCATGCGTGTGAGCGCGGTCTCCAGCGGAGACTCGGCGGGGTTCCTCTGCGTGGCGCTGCCTTTTGGTCCGCCGCCTGGCATCGTGGAGCCGTTGCCGACTCCATTGGCATGCGCCGACGAGTCAAATGCCGCCTGATTTGTTGAATCCGAGAGAGTCGCTCCATTCAGACCGGCATTGGAGTCCTGGCGAGTTTCTGGTCCGGGATCGTTTTGTGGCATTTATTTTTCATCCTCCGCTCTAGCTGTGAGGACACCGCTTCCATCGAGAGTGCTTCCGCTTCCAGTCAAGCGGGGAAGCGTTGCCAGGACAGGTACCTGGGAGAGTTGGGAAAGCGTCTCCGCAGAGCCAACCACCAGCGCCTCTTCCTGAAGCCCACGCAGGCGCGGGACCACTTCCAGCACCGGCAGGGGGAAGCCCTCAAGGAGATCATCGCGCGAGTGGATACGCCGGTCTAACATAGCCAGCAGACCAATTAAGCCGAGCGAAACCCCCAGCCCCAGTGCCACGCCACCAATCATGGCCGTAATCGTGATTTTTGACTTCACGGTTGGCGCGGTTGGAATCTTGGGCGGGTCGGTTATCTCGAAGATGTACAGGCTCGCCAGCACTCCGGCTGAGCCAGTGACCTTCTGAAGCGTCTGTTGATCTTGCTGGACCAGCGCCAGATCGTTCTCATATTGCGATTGGAGCAGCGCCAGGTGAGAATCGGTATCAATGCTGGTGTTGGGATGCGACTGAATCCACTTATTTCTCGCCAGGTCATCCGCCGCAAGCTGATCCTCGTCTTGCTGGAGCTTGTCCTGGATATACTTAATCGTCAGGTCTGCGTTGCTCTCAGCGTCCTTGATCGTCTGAGCGCGGTACTCCTGAAGGAGCGCGACGATGACCTGTGGGATCAGATGCGGATCAGAGTCGCTGTAGGAGATAGTCAGGGTTTCCTTGCCAATGGAGGCAATGCTCAGACCATCGGTGATGCGCGCTGCCATCAGGCCAGCGACACCAGGAATACCCGCCGGGTAGGTCTTGGGCATGTCTGTCCGGTTTGCCACCGCCAGCAAGAAGCTTGGCCGATTCATGTACTCTTCGATATTGTTTTTCAGGTTGTTGGCGGCGGTGTCATATTGAGAACCAGTCTGGAGCGGAATATACGGGTTGTTGGTGATAAAGACAATGGCCGATGAGGAGTAGCTGCTGGCAAACGTCCTCACCGCAAATACGACGATGAGCGGGATGAGGATAGCTGGCAGGATCAAGGTGAAGGGATGGCGAAAAAAAGCCGCCACAAAGCGTCTCATTGATGCTCCTCCCTGGGCATATTCTGCGCGCCGCGCGCGGTTGCAAAGCGTTCCGAAAGGAGATGCGAACCAGAACCGACCGCGACAGGCGCACTGGCGACAACGCTGCGCAAGTCTTGCTTATAAAGATGCGAACCAGAACCGACCGCGACAGGCGCACTGGTGACAACGCTGCGCAAGTCTTGCTTATAAAAACGCCAGGTGCTGCCCACCTTATGCCCGCACAACTGGCCCGACCACATCAAACGATACAACGTCGAGCGGCTGACACGCAGGAAGCTCATGGCTTCCTTGAAGGTCAGCAGGGTTTCTTCCTGGGTAATGTGTTCTAACATAACCATCGTTCCTCTCGGTCCCAGCCAACGATAGAAGATCATACCCAACGTATGATAGTGTATAGCTTTGTATCACCGTGTAACATTGAGACTGGGTTGAGAACAGGTTAAGAAGGTTGGCCGGGTCGGGGTAGTCCGGCAACCCCTAGAACATTGGTCAAGAAGTCGTGTTTTCGTTTTAGCCCGCGCAGGCGGGCTTTGTGGCGCAGCCTTTAGCCGCGAGTTTACTCGCCAGGCACGCGGCGCCGGAGATTACTTGACCGACGTTCTAGCGCGAGGTGCGAACCCACCGCCGATCTCCCGCAGAAACGAGCGCCACAAAATAGATCCACAGCTTCCAGACGATGTAAGCGGGTGCGAACAGCAGCGAGTAATAGGCAGCGCGTGAGAGACGGGCCAGGCGCAGGCCGATCAGCACATACGCGCTTAGCCCGATGAGCAACCCCAGCCCCAGCCCCATCTCCAGAGGCGCGCCCCCCAGCACAGCGGCTATGCAGCAGCCGATAATCAGGCCAGCCAGCACTGAGAGCGGCGGGACCAGAATCTCCATCGCGGCGTCAAAGAAGGCGGCATTCCTGGCGGTGAGGGCCTGCCACATCAGGTGGGGGACATGCCTGCGCACCAACGCCAGTCTGCCGCGCTCCCAGCGCATCTGCTGTGATTGCGCCTGTTTCAGCGAGGTAGGCATGGCGCTCCACACAATGGCCGCTGGCGCGTAGGCGATGCGCAGCCCGGCTTGCAGCAGCGCGACATGATGCTCGATGTCTTCGGTGAGCGAGAAGGATGTCCAGCTAAACTGCTTGACTACGGCGCGGCTGAAGCACATCCCCGTCCCCTTCAGGCCACAGGACCAGCCCAGCGCGCTGCGGCCAAGTGGGCGTAAATGGTTGAAGAGGGCGAAGGCCACGGCGCGCAGCCCGGCGGTCCAGGCTTCTTCGCTGTTCTGAACACGATATTGACTTTGGATGATGGATCGCCCGGCCTGAAGCTGGGCATTCATGACCTGCAAGAAATTGCTTGAAACCTGTGAATCGGCATCAATCACCACGTAGGCATCGTACTCGCGGCCAGCGGCTTCAAGCTGGCTCAGCAGCCAGCGCAGGGCATAGCCTTTGCCTTGTTCGCGGGCATCCTGGCGCTCATAGACAGAGGCGTTTGATTCACGCGCCAGCGTGGCGGTGGCGTCGGTGCAGTTATCGGCGACTACGTGGATGTCCATCAATGCCGGTGGGTAGTCGAGCGCGTGCAAGCTGGCGAACAGCGTTTCCAGAACTGCCTCTTCGTTATGCGCCGGAACGAGCAGAGCAAAGCGCGTAGAGAGCTTGCTGGCCGAAGCAGGCTTGTGCGGCTGATGCGAGAGGGCAGCCACACTCAGCGCCAGCAGATACAGCATCGGGACAGCCAGCGCGATCTCGACGCTCAGTAACCCTATACGCAGGAACAGCTCGATGCTCACAAAACCACCGCTTTCAGCACGTTATGACAGGAAGCAAGAGAGACTACAAGCTCTCTCCTGCTCCATAGAGGGTAACAGAGTCAGAACACTGAAGAGATGGCTGCCAGGTTGAGAGGATGAGAAGAATAGTCCGATTACGTGTCAGTTTCTCAACCAGGACTTCTTAACCCTGGGGGAAGTATCATCACTGAATCTCTACTTCGCTGCCATTCCTTCTCAACCCAGGGATGATACCCTGTTGGGGAAGTCTGATTTACGTGCAGCGAGGAGTGGAGACCGATGCCAACCTTTTATGCTTCTTCACCTCATGCTTCTTCCTCCGCCCTGCCTTCGGTCCTCCCGGAGCATCTGATCGTTCTAGGTGTGCGCGCGGATCGCATTGATATGGTCGGGGCGCTGGCGCGTATCGAGGCACTGATTGAGGAGCATCGGCAGCGCGGCGGCCCCACCAACCAGATTATTACGCTCAATACCGAGTTTGTCTGGACGGCGCGCAAACAGGAGGCTTTTCGGGACACTATCAACCAGGCTGCGCTTGTGGTGGCTGACGGGATGGGTATTGTCTGGGCATCGCGTATTCTGAATCTGCCCTTTCCAGAGCGCGTGGCTGGCTCTGATCTGCTCCCTCTGCTGGCCGGGCGCTGCGCCGCGCGCGGCTTTCGTCTCTTTCTGCTGGGCGCAGCGCCCGGCGTGGCCGAACAGGCCGGGCATGCCCTCCAGCAGCGTTTTCCTGGCCTTCAGATTGCGGGCGTCTATGCCGGGTCGCCTTCCCCAGCCGAGGCCGAACACATCCTGGGGCTGATTCGCGCGGCCCGGCCCGATGTGCTGGCCGTCGCTTATGGCGCGCCTCGACAAGACCTCTGGATTCGTCAGCATGCTCAGGCGTTGGGCGCGGCGGGGGTGGGGGTGGCGCTGGGGGTTGGAGGGACGCTGGACTTCATTGCTGGCCGCGTGCGGCGCGCCCCCCGTTGGGTACAGCGCGCCGGGCTGGAGTGGGCTTTTCGGGTACTCTGCCAACCGCGCCGCGCCTGGCGCGTGCGGGTTCTCTTCCCAATGGGCGCGCTCGTCTGGGCGCAGCGGTTTCAGGGCAAAAATTGAAGGCTTCTCTCTGCTTCGGGCTGCTGAGTAAAACGAACGCCGCGCAGCGTGGCCGCAGGTCCGGTGATGATGCCGCCGGGCGGAACATCATGGGTGACGATAGCTCCGGCGCCAATAATGGCGTGATCGCCGATATGCACACCTTTGAGAATGAGGGCGCGACAACCGATCCAGACATCATCTCCAATCGTGACCGGCTTCGCTGCCGGACGGCTGCCGTCCATGCTGTGCTGGTCGGTATCCATAATCACCACATCCCAGGAAATCATGCAGTTGCGCCCAATACGCACCTCTTGCTGGGCGATAACCTCGGTGTTGCGGTTAAGATAGGTGCCTTTGCCGATAAAGATACGCCCGCCCTTCAAGACTTCCAGCCGCACTCCAGGGAAAAAGGCGCACCGCTCTGCATAAATCTCACCGCCCCGGTTGGTCACGCGCGGCTTGGGCCAGCCGCGCTCGGCGGTAATAATGCCGCTGCGTGTGAACTTCCGACGGAGCATCAAGCCCCAAAAATAGCGGGAGATGTCGTCCCCATTGAGATGGAGGAGTATTTTTTTCAGCGTCACCTTTGGACTCATGTGCCTGTCTCTCCCACACGACTTATACCGCTTGCTTTGTGGACGCCAGCCGGAGCGAGGCGCTGCACAGGATGGTCGAAGTATATCTGCGAGGGGCCGCTTTGTCAATCAGTTCTCCATTGGTGGTTCTCCCAAATCTGAGGTGTTGGCAAGCGAGGCGTGTTACTGGTAGCGCCGCCATCTTGGCGGCCAGCGTTGGCCTGCTGGTCCGCTGGCCTGGAGGGCGCACGCTCGCGCTGGCGCAGCGTTGGCCGCCTGGAAGGGACGCGCGAGCGACCAACGGGAGCGAGAGTGCCGAGGCACAGCCGAGGCAAGCGACCCTTCCCGAAGGGAGGCGGCGCTACCAGTGACCCCGATCATTGGTGGAACCTCCATTGGTTCAGGTTGTCCAAAAGAAGTGGAGGATCGGATGGCCTTTTATGACTGCGCTGGCCCTGCGGATGGCTTTCCGGTGGTCTTCTTGCATGGCGCGTTAGGGAACCGCAAGATGTGGATTCCGCAGATGAACGCGCTGGCGGAGCGATACCGGGTCATCGCGCTCGATCTACCCGCGCATGGGACGCTCGCTGCCCAATCGCTGACGCTGCGATCAGCAACTCGCCTGCTGGCCGATGTGCTGGCCCTGGAACACATCAGCCGCGCGGCGCTGGTAGGCTTTTCGTTGGGTGGCTATGTCGCTTTGCGCTTTGCCGCTGAGCAACCCACCTCTGTGGCGGGGCTGGCGCTTGCCGGTTCCAGCCATAACGCGCATGGCTGGCTCTTCTGGCTGGCCGCGAAGCTTCGCGCGATCTCCCTGACCCTCTCCGGGGGGCAGCGCGGCCTCCAGCGGTTTGAGCGCGGCTTTCGGAAAGCCTATCCTGCCGCGCTCATCGAGCCGGTGATCAATGCGGGCCTCTCCTGGAAAGGCTACTGCCAGACGATCTGGCATGTGCCGGATAGCCACGTCATGCTCAAACAAGTGCGCGCCTATCCGGGTCCGCTCTTGATCCTGAATGGCGAGTATGATACAGACGCCCGCGCGGGTGAGATGGCATTTGTCGCAGCAGCCAGGGATGCCCGGCTGCTCGTCCTCAAAGGGGCCGGGCATAACAGCACAACGGAGCAGCCAGAAGCATTTACCAGGGCCGTCTCCGATTTTCTGCAATCACTGGCCTGATCCATCCTGACCAGGCCGAGAGCCGCCTTTACGCCAGGCTGCGCCAGGGGATATTCGCCGCCATCGTACTTCCCGAAGGGCTGGTGTTGGTGGTATTCCCATTGCCGGTGCTTCCCGTTCCAGAAGGCGCGTATTTTGGCGCAATCGGGTTTGGAAGGGCCACTAATCGCTGCCAGGTCGCGGAGTTCGCGGCAACGCTCGTCGGGAGGACTTCGAAGCCCATATTGTCCCAGTGCCGCTCATCGCTCCAGTGGAAGTAGTTTATCCAGAACTTCTCCCAGGGCCGGTACTGCTTCAACTCGTTGATGTCGTTGCCGGTATGATAGACATAATGAGTAAAGTACACTTTGGCCTGGGTAAAAGGCAGCCCGCCAGGAATGTTCGATTCTACCATCAGCTTCCCATTGATAAAGAGGGCGGCATGGGTCTGGCTGATAAACAGGTCCAGTTTTCCCCTGTTATCAAGATTGATGCCTCCCCCCGTATACACGTTGGAGATGTCGCACACATGGTCTGCCTGCCCGATGGCTCCCCAAATAGGATCACTCTTTGGAGGGCTTCCTGAACCTGCGCTTGGTCCCGTGAAGAGAGAGAGCGTGCAGATGTCGGAAAAGGTATCCAAAAAGAGGGCTTTGTCTGAATGATTGATTGACCCGCCCTCCTCATCGTGGCTCGTTAAGGGGTCGTTCGCCGGAGCGACTTCTATTCCTAGCCATCTGCGCCCGTCCTGGTGCAGATCGATCTCGGTCGTGATGTGCAGCACTCTGCCAGAGGAAAAATTAGCGGTGGGGCCAGGAGTCATGGACATGGACCCAAATTGGACATGCAGCGGAATACCTGTGCCTGGGGTTCCTCCATCAAACAGGACATCCATGAAATGCCCACCTTCGATCATGGGATAGGAGTCTTGAATATCGGCCCCCTTATATTGAATCGTCCAGGCATTGTTGGTCCCGGCATTGAGGGTGTAGATTGCAGTGCCACCTTCAGGGTCTTTGGCGGTCTGCTTGAACGAGGCCGCTTCGCTATCTGGAAAGGTGTCGAAGAACGTCTGGGTTGCGCTTGAGGTGGATGGGATCGCGTGATAGTTCGGGTTTGGCTGCACAATGATGGGGAGCGACTGCGCAATCGGTTTAGGGTTATTGGTTGATGGCCCCTGCCCATTGATGGAAACATGCCCATCGGGTGTTGGCCCTTCATTCATGCCAAGCGTGATGGCCGTTCCCTGGTGCTGCTTCACGTATCCATTGTTATCAGTGTACAGGTTGCCAGGAGGAACGGGGCCAAGCTGATTGACCGCCTGCACAATTAAAGTATGCGGTTGCTCGTCTTCGAGTAAGTTCCATTCGATTTGCGGGTAGGGTATATCAATGGTGCTTGGGCCATTTCCACCCTGCCGGATGGGAACCACCAGTGTTCCATCAGCATTTGTCAGAAAGGGGCCGCCACTCAGGTGCGCCATTCCCGCATATTTGGCGATGATTGGCTCTGAAACATCCATAATGCGATAATCTTTTGCGCCGCGCACCGGCTTAAAGGTAATTTTTACACTGCTGTTATTCTGGGTGATGCCCAGTATCTGCAATTTTGGGAGATTGGTGGGAAAACTGTTTCCTGCCTTGGTTGTGGGGGTTGGATTGATGGCTGTCGGGCTGAGCGATGTAGAAGTGATTGGGGTTGAACTGGCTGGCGCAGGACTTTTTGCTGACGCGCCGAATATAAAATAGATCGCTACAGCGAGAACCAGGCAAACAGAAGCAATCTCAATGAGCAGTTTCTTATAGGGTTTACCAGTATGCTGGAGTCCTGTAGCTTTTTCATGATCAGGTGACGTATCTTGCTGTGGCGCCGGGCCTATAGAGGTATCAGGCTTCATATAGAACGCTATCCCTTCCTGTCGCCTCTTCTGAGGCCAGGCATCAACAACCTTGACAACTACCAACTCTTAAATCAAGTCTAGACTATTCCCCTTCCTTCTGTCAATGCTCAAGAAGAAAGAGGTTCCACCAATTATCGGGGGCCACTTGTAGCGCCGCCTTCCAGGCGGCCACCGCTTCGCCAGCGCGCACGCTGCCCCTGCGCGCCTATTGGGCGGGAAGCCCACTTGTAGCGCCGCCAGGATGGCGGCTCAACGCCGCGTCAGGGCGAACGCTCGCCCTCCAGGCCACCGTCCCCAGCGACCACTTGTAGCGCCGCCATCCTGGCGGCCAACGCTGCGCCCTGGCGAGCGTGCGCCCTCCAGGCCAGCGGACCAGCAGGCCACCGCTGGCCGCCAGGATGGCGGCGCTACCAGTAACACGCCTCGCTTACCAACACCTCAGATTTGGTAGAACCGAAGAAAGAAGAATAAGGCGCTAAGGCGTGGGGGATACCATCAAAAAACGTGCCGCCGTTTAGCCCAACGCGCTGGCCCGCCTGCGGACTTTCCAAAAGCCCTACAAAGCTGGTAATTGCTGATGCCCTGATCTAGAATGAAGCCGGGCCGTTGACGCGGCGTATCCTCTGTGTGGGGGAGCAGGAAGGCTGGAAGGAGCAGATAAACGTATGATTCCCCTGTTTGATCGGGCGGGGAAGCGGCGGCGCTGGCCGACTATCACGCTGTTGCTGATCGCTGTCAATATGGTTGTCTTTGCCTATGAGGTGAGCTTGCCCGCGACGGCGCTGGGGTGTGTGATTCACGATTACGGCGCTATCCCCCATTCCGTAGCGCAGCTTGCCACGCAGCCATCCGACCCCGCCTGCCCTGAATATGCGACCCCCGCGCCGCCGCTGCTGCCGATGATCTCGTCGCTGTTTTTGCACGCGGGCTGGCTGCATATTGCGGGTAATATGCTCTTTCTGCTGATCTTTGGGGACAACGTAGAAGACCGATTGGGACATATCGCCTTTCTGCTGTTTTATGTCGCCTGTGGGCTGGTGGGCGTAATTACGCAATCGCTGGTGAACCCCAATTCAACAGTACCGATTCTGGGGGCCAGCGGCGCGATTGCCGGGGTGCTGGCCGCCTATCTGGTCTTCTTTCCAGGGGCGCGGGTGCGCACACTGCTGCTGGTGATTCTGGTGGATATTCCGGCGTGGCTGCTGATTGGCCTCTGGATTCTTGTTCAGGCGCTCAATGGGCTGGCCGTCTTTGGGTTTGTTGCGGATACGGCTGGCGCTGTCGCCTATTTCGCCCACCTGGGCGGCTTTGCGGCTGGCTTTCTCATTGCCCTGCTCTCTCGCTGGTTCGCGCCCAGGCCGCCCGCAGCGCCAAAGTCGGCTACACCCACGATCCCCTGAAGAAAAGCCGCTTAAGGCCGACGCAGCAGGGTGGTTCCAGTCGCCCACCCATACGCCACCTGTTCAAGAACCGCCCCATCTTCTTCGATCTGCTCCTCAAATACCAATTGCCCACCCAGCGCCTCATAGAAGCGGCGCGCGGGGCTATTTGCTTTTAAGACGCGGATGAGCAGGGAGCGCATACCCTGCTGCGCCAGCCATTCTACAACGGTTTCGGTGAGCAGGCGACCAATACCCTGGCGGTGATAGGCAGGCAGGAGATAGAGGACGTATACTTCGCCAGTATAGACGGGGTGCTGTGTGCGCTCTGGTCCACCCATCGCCACGCCGATGAGTTCGCCGGTGTCGTTCTCAGCAACATAGATGCGCTTTTTGCTTGTGGGCGTCGCCTCTATCTCTCGAAGCGCGCGCGCCCAATTGCGTTCAGACTCTTCGTAGGAGAACTTCATCAAGCTTTCAGCCGGTATGTGGTCACGATGCGCGCTTCGTCTACTGTCAATAAAAACGCGCGCCATAGCAGGCGCATCACTTTCCTGCGCTTCCCGTATTCTCATGGGCGTCTACCATCCTCTATCAGCCAGGTCAGAACAACACACGCCATCCTCATCAGCCCACCTGGCTGACGAAGGATGGCGCTTGCTGGGCCAGGCGCTTTTGGCGCGTGAACCGTGTTCAGGCTGTCGTCTTGAAACGCAGGCCCACGCGGCCCAGGCGAATCTCGTCGCCGTCGCTGAGCGGAGTCGGCGTCTTGGGCGCGATACGCTTGCGATTCACGAAGGTAAAGTTGGTGCTTTCCAGGTCTTCGATGGCCCAGTCCTCGCCGCTCAGCGTGAGCCGCGCGTGCAGGCGCGAAACGCCCCCCTCTTCCGCGCCATAGGGCGTCAAGTCAATATCGGGAAAGCTGTTGCTGGGCGCGTCCTCGCGGCCAACGACCAGCGCGGCTTTGCCCGCCAGATCGAAGGTCGTCGTCGTGCCTTCCACCATCAGGCGCGGCTGCGCGGCAACCGGCGCGGGTGGTGGCGCGCTGGGCGCGGCGACTGGCGCAGGCTCCGGCGCAGCAGGCGGTGCGACTGGCGCAGGTTCCGGCGCGGCGGGGGCCGCCTCCGGCGCGCCGGGAGCCATAGCGACGGTCTCCGCCTCTTCAGCAGGCGCCGCGCCTGCTTGAGTGGCAAAGGTGTCGGCGGCAGGCGTACCCGGCGCTGCTTGCGTGGCTCCAAAATCAACCGCCGGGGGAGGCTGAGGCACAGCCATATCTGCTGGCTCTGGCTCGGCTGCCCCTGCTGGTTGGGGGGCTGCCGCGCCTGCTGGCAGGGTAGGCTCCTCTACTTCCTGGTCAGGTGGGTTGGCCGCCGCTTCGGCGGGCAATGGCTCGCCGCATTCATCACAGAATGTGGCCTCATCCGGGTTCTCATGCCCCTGCGAACAACGAATAGTCATAAGCGATCCTCCTTTTCAGAGCGAAGGAGAGACATTACAAAGTCTTGAAGCGCAGCACGATCCTCCCCAGGCGAATCTCATCGCCGTCTTTCAAGGGCGTGGGGGTTTTGGGCGCGATTTTCTGCTTATTGAGGAACGTGAAGTTAATGCTGTTCAAGTCCTCAAGCATGTACTGGCTGCCAGAATAAAGAATCCTGGCGTGCCGCCGCCCAACGCCGCCCTCCTCGCCATTGTGGGGCGTCAGATCAATATCGGGAAAAATGTTGCTGACAGCATCCTCGCGGCCAATCAGCGCCTCAGCCTTGCCCGCCAGGTCGAAGGTGGTGTTATCGCTTTCGACCACAACCTGCGCCTTGACGGCCACAGGCGGCGCGGGCGCGAACGAGACAGCAGGCGCGGCAGGCGCGGCGGCCATAACCGGCTGCTCAGCGGGCGGCGCGTTCAAGTTCGCGCCGCAGTTGCTGCAAAACGATTCGCCCGCCGGGTTGGCCGAACCGCAGCTTGGGCAGGTCATAGTGGCGCTCACTGGCGGCGCTGCCGGGATTGGCGCGGAAAAGGTGGGCGCCGGCGCGGCCAGCGGCTCGCCACACTCATCGCAAAATGCCGAACCATCAGGGTTTTCGTGTCCCTGTGAGCATCTCACAGACATCGCATTCCCTCCTCTAGTGTGTTTTCAACCCTCTTCATCCAGCCTGATGACGTTTAAGCATCCTCAAGCCGCTGGGTGAGCTTGCGCGTTTTGTTGCCGATGTTTTTGACCTGCTCGCTGGAGATCTGCTGCCCCGTACTCAGCGCCTCCAGCGCGTCCTGTGTCTCCTGGTCAAGAACCCGCGTGACATTGGGCGCCAGCCGGGTTGTGACTTTGCCAGTTGCTTTATATTCTTCAAGCACTTTGGTGACCAGCCGATGGGCATTCGCCTTTTCAGCGTAGTTCATCACCAGCGCATTGATCGCCTGTGTCTGGTTGGTGTCCTGACTGAAACCAATCACAATATCAGCACGTATCTGCTCGCCCTGCCGACTCATGGTGGGTACATCATAGGTCAGTTCCGCGACAGCAATGCGGAAGACGCCCGCCGGTTTCGGTTCGATCATCAACTCAAACAGCACCGCCTGGGGCGTGTCTTTTTCCAGATCGCCCAGCGGGATCACCACCTGGCGATCAGAAAGCACCGATTGCCCCAGATCGGCGATCTGTGGCAAGACCTTGACGGCTTTCTTGGGGGTGATGCCTACCGAAAGATGCAGCAGCAGTTGGGCGTTGCGCACCGCAACGGCAGTGGCGCTCTGGAACTGCTGCTGAAAGATGTGCAGTGAGTCGTCGGGCCTGCGGATGAATTCAGCTTCCAGGCCGCCGCTGCGCCGCCCAATGTTATCCAGCAGGTCTTCATCCCAGTCGGCGCCAATGCCCAGCGGATAGATGTTGATGCCCTGACGCGAGGCGTCGTCGGCCAGCGCCCGGCAGCGATCAGTGTCGCCATAGGTGACGCCATCGGTAAGGATAATCATGCGGTTGACGCTGGTGGGTGAGTAATATTTGCGCAGCTCATTCATGCCGGTACTCATGCCCAGCGACATGGTGGTGCCGCCGCCATCGCGGATGCGGTCCACAGCCATCTTAATGCCGGGCTTGTCCATCGCGGGCTGCGCGGGTACGATGATCTGCACGCCATCATCAAAAGCAACAACAGAAATAGTGTCGGTGTCAGCCATCTGGTCAATGAGCATCTGAACCGCCTGTTTGACGGCGTTCAGCTTGGAACCTTTCATGGAACCAGAGCGGTCAAGCACAATGGCGAAGTTCAGCGGCATACGTACCTGGGCCATCATCTCCGTTGGTGTGGCCTCCACCAACACATATGCCATCTGCGATCCACCCGTGACCGGGAGATGCTCCTTGCCAAGCTGGCAGTTCAATGTGACTTCGCCGGGCATAATGATTGTCTCCTTATTTTTTAATCGGCTGGCGGCTGAAGCCCGCGCCTGGAAGCCAGAGTATGGAGGCGCAGTGGTCGTCGCCAGCGTAGGTTGTTTCACTGATTACATACGAATACCAGAAGTCGCAAGTTGCGCGGCCTCGGCTGGCCGCAAGCCTTACACCAGGCGCTGATAACTCACTCGCGCGCCTGGACGACAATGACACTGATGTTGTCCTCGCCGCCGTTCTGGTTCGCCAGTTCCATCAGCCGGTCGGCGGCGGTCTGTGGGTCGCTGGATTCGATCAGCGCCTGCTCGATCTGTGGGTCACGAATCATCTCCCACAGGCCATCGCAGCAAATAACCAGTTGATAGCCAGGGCGCAGCTTTTGCACATAGAGATCGACCTGGACATCGCGCCGATCCCCCAGGCTGCGCAGAATCTGGTTGCGCTGGGGATGTGTGTAAATATCTTCGCGGTCAATCAGGCCGCCGATTACTAACTGCATCACCAGCGAATGATCAATGCTGATGGGTTGCAGCGACGTGCCATCGTAGAGATAGGTGCGGCTGTCGCCGACGTTGACGATGTGGGCGGTGTCGCCAACGATCAACGCGCCGGTGACGGTGGACCCCATGTCGCCGCCCGTCTGTTCATTCGAGCCGACCAGCGCCAGATTGGCCGCTTCAATCGCCGCTTTGAGGGCGGCGGCCAGGGTTTCGTTATCAGCGTATTGCCCGCTTTGCAGCGCCGGAAGCACGACTTCGCGGGTGATGTAGTCGGCGATGACGCCGATAGCCCTGCGGCTGGCGGTCTGGCCGTCGTCATGGCCGCCCAGACCATCGGCCACAATATAGAGGCCGAATGGCTGGCTGACGGATTCGTGAATGCGCGAGAACTGCATGACCAGGATGCTGTCTTCGTTGGGGTTGCCGCGTCGGGTGCGACCAACATCGGAGCGCGCGCCTGCCGTCAGCGTAACGCCCAGCGGGAAGATGGGGTCTTCGATCTCCATCGCCTCGACGCGATACTGGCGGGGGCCGATGATGAAGCTGGCGATGGCCGTCATCGGCTGGGTCGGCCAGTCCAGTTCCTCGCTCTCGGCGTCCACATACTTCTGAGCGCCGCCCGGAAGCACGTCCGCCTCGTCATCGGCCACTTCAGGGTGCGCGCCGTTGGCCCCGGGCATGTCGCTGGTATCAGCGGCCATGTGAGCGGCTTCGCCAGCAGCCTCGCCAGCGTCTTCGCTGCCCGCCGCTTCTGCTGGCTGTTCGGCCTCAGCGGCGCCTGCCCCCTGGATGCGCTCGCGCAGCCAGTATTCTCTCCCCAACATATCAGCGCCACAGTTCGAGCAGAAGCGTTCAGGCTGCTGGGTTTCGGGGAAATCGGTGTTGCAGGCCCAGCAGTGCAGATAGCCCAACTGGTCGGTGACGCGATACAGGTTTTCTTCCTCGGAGGTATGAACCACCTCTTCAACCTGATAGCGCCCTTCGAGGACCATACCGGGTTGCAGAGGCGCTTGATCGCCGAGCATACCGAGCAAATCAGCAGTCACGTCAACCTCATTTCTCTCTGGTCGAGCCATGCGAATCGTAGGCACGTCGTCTGTTGACGGCGCCTCTTCAGCTTGATAGTCGTCTTCTGATGGGTTCATTGACAGAGAAGCTCCTGAAGGCGCGAAAGGGTCCAGCCCATAAAGCTGCTCGGTGAGAACAGCCTCGGCAGTGGGCTGCTGACTGGCATCATCATATGCCTCCTCTGCTTCTCGCTGGCCGGCGACAGGGGGCGCTGGCATGGCCGCGCTTTCCATCTCGACAAGCGGAGGAGGAGCAGGGAGCGGCTGATCCAGCGCCTCGCCTTCTTCTTCTGACGCCAGAGCGGTTGCCGCGCTTGATTCTGGCGGGTCTGACGTTTGGGCCGGGCCAGTATCTGGTTCGGCAGACGAACGATTCAGCGGCCCTGTCGGGCTGGCTTTGCCGGACGCTTCCGGCGCGGCAACGGCAGGCGCGGCGCCTGCGGCTATGGTCGCGCCACAATTATTACAAAACTTTGCCTGATCGCGCAAAGGGTGATTACAATTCGGGCAGAGCATCGTTCCACCTCCTATGAGTTGAGGGTATCCTCATCTCGTGCCACCGCGACCCTGAAGCCGGGGAGCAAAGAGTCTCCTGATTAGCGTGCCAACCGGCGGGCATCGGCATCATTGGGATTAAGCATAAGTGCTTTTTTCGCAAATTCTCTGGCCTGCTTTCGGTTGCTGGTTTTTTCATAAGATTGCGCGCTGAGCCGATAGACATCAGCCGTGGCAAGACCCTGGGCGCGAGCTTGCTCCAGCGCCTGGACGGCTTCTGGATAGCGCCGGGCGCCAAAGAACGCTTTGCCTAACTCATGCCAGGCTTCCGCTTGATTTGGGCCAAGCTGCACAGCTTCTTGCAGTTCGGTGATAGCATCGTTCCAGCGTTTCTCGCGGATATAAAGCTGCCCCAGGCTGTAGCGCAGCAGGTAATGGCGGCTTTGCACTTGCAGGCCGCTGCGTAGCTCGCGCTCGGCAGTCGTATAGTCATTCTGCTCCATCGCAATGATGCCCAACTGGCAGGCCACCGCCGGGTTTTGCGGCTCAAACGTGCGCGCCTGCATAAAGGCCGAAGCGGCGGCGCTGAATTGTCTCAAGTCCCGCTGCGCCAGCCCGATCTGAAAATAGACATCATAGCACTGGCGCAGGTTGGCCGCCTTCTGGAAGGCGCTGAGGGCGTCGCGGAGCTGATTCAGGCGTCGGTGTGTTTCGCCCAGCTTGTAGAAGCGCGCGTAGGTAGGGGGAGCTAGCTGCACCGCTTCGCGGATGCAGGTCAGCGCCAGGGTATAGTTGCCGTTGTTATATTCGCGCAGGCCCTGGTCATAGAGAGCGTCGGCGCGCGCGCTATTCGGGTTGACCCCGCTTCTGATTGGCGCTGCCGCCGGGGCCGCCTGTATTCCGGGTTTTCCGGCTCCCACCGCTCGTTTGGCGTTTTGCACCGCGCTGGCAATAGAGGCGTCGCCCGGCAGCGGCTTCCCATCCAGAGCGCAAAACTTGGCGGTGGCGCGGTTGATAAAGCCACAGTCGGGGCAGACTTTGCCGCCAACCGGCACGACGAGCGTTGCCCCAGGACTCAGCGCGGCGGGGATAGCAGGCACATGGTTGGTGATGGCGATCTGGCCGCTCACGCTGGCCGCAGCGGGCAGACACGATTGCAGCGCGGTTTGCATGGCGCTGGCGGATTGGAAGCGCCGGTTGGGGTCTAGCTGCATAGACTTGATGACGATTTCTTCCACGCGCGGGCTGATGAGTGGATTCCGCCCGCGCAGGCTGCCCGGCAGGGGTGTATCCAGCGGCGTCGGCTCCTCATTGGTCAGCAGATGATACATCGTTGCGCCCAGGCTGTAGATGTCGGAGCGCGCGTCTGTCTGGCCGATCTGGCCCAGATGTTCGGGCGAAGCGTAGGTCATGGTCCCTAGGTTTTCCGTATTGCTTTTTTGCCCTGGTTTCCAGATGCGCGCGATGCCGAAGTCAATCAGCTTCACTTCGCCCTGCGGCGTCACCATGACATTCCCCGGCTTGAGATCGCGCAGAATCACCGGCGGCGTCTGACTGTGGATAAAGCTGAGCGCCTCGCAAACCTGAACGGCCCATTCCACGACCTGCCGCTCTGGCAGGGGCTGTTTGGCGTTCTCCAGCATCTTATCCAGGCTCTCGCCAGGCACGAACTCCATCACGAAATAATAGCGGCTGTTCTCGGTGAAGCGGTCAATGACACGCGGCAAGCGCGGATGAGGCAGCACAGTAAGCTGGCCCATCAGCGTGCTTTCTTTCTCGAAACGCTCCACCGCCTCGCGCAGCTCAACCGGGTCGGCAAACGCCTCGATCAACAGTTCTTTGATCGCCCACAGCGGCCCTGGCATGCGCTGGTTTTCCGCCTTATAGACGCTGCCCATGCCCCCTTCACCCAGCAACTCCAGGATGCGATAGCGATTATCAAGAATAGCGCCGTTTGGCAGGCTCATCGGTTCCTCGTATATCCGGCTGTTAGCTGGAACAGCGCACAACGACGGCGGTAATGTTATCTTCGCCGCCGCCCCGATTGGCCGCGTCAATCAGTTCCTGGCAAATCGTTTCCAGCGATTCATCGCTGCTGAGGATGCTTTTGATCTCATCCTCACGCACCATTTCCCAGAGGCCATCGGTGCAGAGCAGGAGGCTGTCTCCTGGCTCCAGCGTTTGATAGAATACATCAACTTCAACGGTGCTGTGTCCGGCTCCCAGCGAGCGGTAGATCAGATTGCGCTGCGGGTGATCATAGATTTGCTCAGGGGTGATATGTCCAGCATCCACCAGGCGGGCGACCAGCGAGTGATCTTTGGTGATGGGGCGAAGCTGTCCGCTGCGCCAGAGGTAGGTGCGGCTGTCGCCCACGTTGGCGATATAGGCGCTCGCGCCCAGGACGACGGCCACAGTGACGGTGGACCCCAACCCCCTGGCCTCCTTGCGCGACTTGCCATAGCTGACAATCACCTCGTTGGCTTTGGTGATGGCTTGCTTGAGTTTTTCGTTGATCTTGGCGACCTCGCGGCTTTCGGGCAGGCGTCGGGTCTGCGCGCCGCCTTCCGGGCTGCTCGCGGGGGTCAGCGAAACGGTCTCCTGCGCGGAACTGGGCGCAAAAAGCGGATTGAGCGTCTCCCGGATTTCGTCAACTGCCAGCCTGCTGGCAACCTCACCGGCCTGATATCCACCCATGCCATCAGCCACAATAAAGAGGCCCCTGGCTTCGTCGCCACTGGAACTCATTTGGAAAAAACAATGATCTTCGTTTTGTTCGCGGACTTTTCCGGGATCAGTTTGAGAAGCCGCCTGAATGTGTAACATAGGTGCGACTCCTCCTTCCTGAATGACATCTTGAATTGGATGTGTGCTCGATGACGCTGGCCGCCTCTGCTACAGGGCGTGACTCGCTTCTGCGGCTTTCATGATACCATTTAAGGATACAGTGATGCAACGTTTTCTGCCCGCCTGAATCTGCCCCTTTCCTCTTGCCGATTCCTGTTCCTCTCTTCTTTACGTAGAGGATACCTGAGAGTTTGGCCCTGTGGTGTGAGCTTGCTCACACTCTGCTCTCTTTTGTTGCTTGATCGCCTGATCTTACGTCTTGCATCTATAAAGCGGCTTGCCTCGTTCGTTATACTGTGTGATGAGCGGGCCGGAATCTGTCTTCATTACATTTTTTCTTTTCAACAAGGAGAACGTTTCATGAAATCATACAGGCGGCGCGCGTCTTTTCGCGCTGCTGCTGCTGCCTGGCCTGCGCTGCCGGGTCAGTTGGCGCTGGCGGCGCTCATCGCCCTGGCGCTGCTGGCATTTGGCGCAATAGCTGTGCCAGATGGCGCGCGGGCAGCAGACGGTGGCCCGCAGATCAAGTTCACCGCGCCGATCTACGCCGGGCAAAATAATGGGTTCGCCGAGGGGCCGGTAGGAACGAATGTCTCGGTGCAGGGGTCGGGATGGACAGCAGGCGGCGGCGATGTGACCATGACACTGGCCGATGAAGGGCATGATACATCGGGCCAGCCAGGCTCGGCCTGCCAGAACGGCAGCCCAACCGTCAGCATTCCAAACCTGGGGCCACAGCCGCTAGGCACCGCTGGCAATCCGTCAGACGGTTTTACCGCGATCTTCGAGTGGCCCGCTGGCGCCGGGGCAAAGGGCCATTCGTACTGGGCTTGTGGGACACAAGGGGGGACGACAGCGCCAGGGGTTGATAAGTTCACCGTGCTTTCGGCCAATCGGCCCGCCGTGAAGATCACCGTTTCGCAGGCGTTCCCAGGAAGCACGATCACCGTCACCGGGCAGAACTGGCTGCCAGGGGGCATCCAGGTTGGTGTCATTATTGCGCCTTGTGTCGCCTGTGATTCGCAAATTATCTCAGGCGTGACCGTCAACTCGAATGCCAATGGCTCCTTCAGCGCCGCTGCGCAGGTGCCGCCTGCCGCTCCCATTGGCAGCACCCTTTTTGTGAGCGCGCAAAGCATTGACCAGGCTAACCCCAACAACAGCGGCGCGCTCAGCACCGGAACCTCGATGTCTACCCGGTTTACGGTGGTGGCGCAGCCGACCCCAACGCCAACGCCGACCAGCACGCCGACGCCAACCGCTACGCCCACCTCAACGGCGCCCGGTACTGCCAATGGCGAGGGCAATGGCGGCAATACCAATGGGTCCTCCAGCGATACGGTGCTGGTCGTCTTGCTGGCGGCGCTGGGTGTGGTCTTGCTGATTGCTGCGGTAGTGGCGGTCTTGTTGTTCCTGCGTTCGCGTCGTCCGGCGGCGGGAGCGGCAGGGGCTGGCGGACCACCCTATGGCAGCCCGCCCTATGGCCCGCCGGGCGGCGAATATGGGCGCTATAGCGGTCCACGACGAGCGAGAGGACCGCGCAGCGGCCCCTCGTATGCCGATACGAACGCTGACTATTACGACGAGCCGCCCGCCCGGCCACCGGGCCGGGGGAATGCTGGCGGCTGGCAGGGGAATCCCCAGGAGTGGGAGTCAGATGGCGAGGGCGATGAACCGACGATTGGCATGCCAAAGCCCTGGCGTTAGCCCGCCCCAAACCACACAGGAGGGCCAGGAGCCTGAGCAGGTTCCTGGCCCTCCTGTGTGGTCAGATGTCGCTCCCAGAATGTGAAGTTCCTCACAAAAGTGTGAGGAACCTCACAGCTTTTCCATATATTCTAGTGATAGTCTATTAACCGACGGTGCTCTTCTTTGTGCGAAGCTCTCTTTCAGGAGAGCGGCCAGGCTGTTCATCCTCGTTCGGTGCGTTGAAATCATTCTTCAGTCTGTGAGGAGCCATTTCCATGAACACAGATATGCGGCGCTCATCTTTGCGCGCGTTGGGCGCTGCTGAACGTGGCGCTGACCGTTCATCGCTGCCACGTCAAGTGGCCCTGGCCTTGCTCAGCGCCCTGTCCCTGCTGACGTTTGGCGCAGTGGCTGTGCCTGGACACGCGCGCGCAGCGAGCAGCCCCAGGATCGTTTTCACCGCGCCGATCTACACCGGGCAAAATAATGGATTCGCCGAGGGGCCGGTAGGCACAGACGTTTTCTTGAAGGCGTCGGGATGGACGCCGCCAGATGGGACAGTAAATGAACTTCCTGTGACGGTTTCGCTGGCTGATGCGCAGCATGACACAGCGGGCCATCCGGGGTCGGCCTGCCGGAATGGCGCGCAGCAGATCGAGCTTCCATTCATTTATTCAACGTACCTGCCGGATGGCAATGGCAGTTTTACTACCAGCTTTCCCTGGCCTATTGACGCCGGGACCAGGGGCCATTCGTACTGGGTCTGCGGGAAGCAAGGGGAACTGACATCGGCGGGGGTCAGTAAGTTCACGGTGCTTTCTGCCAACCCACCCTCGGTGAATATCGCGGTT
The DNA here is from genome assembly GCA_036557285.1 of Ktedonobacterales bacterium. Classification (NCBI taxonomy): domain Bacteria; kingdom Bacillati; phylum Chloroflexota; class Ktedonobacteria; order Ktedonobacterales; species Ktedonobacterales bacterium. Next base: position 37,091 of record DATBHW010000041.1, on the reverse strand, counting down.
TCGCAGGCTGCCCCTGGCAGCACGATCACCGTCACCGGGCATAACTGGCTGCCGGGTGGCATCCAGGTGCAGGTGCTCGTTGCGCCCTGCGCTGGCTGTAATGATCCCTGCGCTTCCTGTAATCCACCATTTTACACGAAGACGCGAGCCACATCCGGGTCCGATGGCTCCTTCAGCGTTTCAGCGCGAGTGCCTTCAGACGCCCCGATTGACACCACGCTCTACGTGACTGCCCAGAATATCGATCCGAATAATCCCACTACTGGTAATAGTGGCACGCTCGGCGCTGGATACTCTGTGCCGATCAAGTTTACGGTAGTTGCGCCGTCGGCCCTGACGCCAGCCAGCACACCAGCCCCAACGGCTGTCACGACTCCAACGGCAGCCGCTGCCCCCACTGGCGTCGGTGTCGGCAGCGCCCCCAGGAGTTCCTCCGATAGCTCCTCCGGCAATCTGGTGCTGCTCCTGCTGCTGGCCGCGATGAGCGCCGTCTGGCTGATTTCGGCGGTCGTGGTGGCGTGGTTCTTCCTGCGCTTGCGTCGTCAGATACCAGGAACGGCAGAAATACCAGGAAGAGATGGCCCTCCCTATGGCGGCAGGGGTGATATGCGCCGTCGGGAATTCGATGAAATGGAGTCCTATTCCGAAATGAACGCCGAGAGTTACAGCGTGTCATCGAGGCTCTCTGGCCCGGAAGACCAGGACTAGAACATCGGTCAAGAAGTCGTGTTTTCGTTTTAGCCCGCGCAGGCGGGCTTTGTGGCGTAGCCTTTAGCCGCGAGTTTACTCGCCAGGCACGCGGCGCCGGAGATTACTTGACCGACGTTCTAGGGGATGCTGGCATGCCAAAGCCCTGGCGTTAGCCCGCCCCAAACCACACAAGAGGGCCAGGAACCCGCGCGGGTTCCTGGCCCTGTGAGTATCGGCGCGTTTGGCGAGCAGCGTCGTCGGAAGCTGCTGCTACATAGCGATGACTTCGACCTCGGCAGCCGTCGCTGCGGGAACGGGATAGACGCTGACGCGCTTTTTGGTGCGCGAATCATGCTCGAACTTGACCGTTCCGTCAATCAGCGCGAAAAGGGTATAGTCGCGCCCTGTGCCGACATTGCGGCCAGGATTGATGCGCGTGCCGCGCTGGCGAATGATGATGCTGCCCGCGCGCACGACCTGGCCGTCAAAACGCTTGACGCCCAGACGCTGCGCGTTGCTGTCGCGGCCATTGCGCGAACTGCCAACACCTTTTTTATGGGCCATGTGGTTTACTCCTCTTTCTCTGCATCTGCTTTGGGCGTCCGGCGGCGGCCACGCCTGGGTTTTTCGGGCGCGGCAGGCGGCGCGGCATCGGCTTCCTCAACCTCGACAACCTCCGCCTCAGAGACGGCGGTCTCCTCGGTCTCCGCCTTCGCCTCCGTCACATCCTCTTCTTCAGCTGCGGTAACAGTTTCTTCTTCCTCTGGCTCAGCCTCGGCCTCTTCCACAATGGGGAGCAGGCTGGCGCCGTTGGCCCAGATGTCCTCGATAGTCAGGACCGAATAGTCCTGGCGGTGGCCGGTCTTACGGCGATAGCGCGCCTTCGACTTGTAGCGAAAGACGATAATCTTGGGGCCGCGTCGTTCTGGCGCGACCCGGGCAACCACCTTGGCGTCCTCCACCAGAGGCGCGCCAACAAAGGTTTCGTCGTCAGTAGAGATGAGCAGCACTCGACCAAGTTCGACGGTATCTCCCGGTTCGGCGGGCAGCTTTTCCACCTCGACGGTTTGTCCGGGGCTGACTTTATATTGCTTGCCCCCGGTTTCAACCACTGCAAACATGTCGCTAGAAACTCCCTTCCCGCGCCTCTCCGGTCATCGTGGAACGAGCGCCTGCGCGGGCGCAACGATAGAAAGATAGAGATCAGCATGTCTAAAAAGTAGCCTTCATAGCATAGCATCAAGGCCGCGCCCCTGTCAAGCGACTTGAGGGGCTGAGTTCCACTACACATGAGGTGTTGGCAAGCGAGGCATGGTACTTGTAGCGCCGCCATCTTGGCGGCTCAACGCTGGCCCGCCGGTACGCTGGCCTGGGGGCCAGCGTTCGCCCTGGCGAATCGTTGGCCGCCTGGAAGGCGGCGCTACAAGTGGCGCTCCCCTGATAGTTGGTAGAACCGATGGCTGAAGGATTTGTTCCCTGTCCCGTAGTATCTGATGAGACGACCAAACCCTGGGAGAAAGCTTCAGATTTGACGCCCACAGCAGGTTGTGCTAGGATACCCATACATCCCACAGCAATCAGCACTGCCTGTAGGCGTCCTCTCTAGTGCAACCTCTTAGAGCGCGACGGACCAGGGAAAGAGCTTGGGTATTTCTATGAACATGCAGCAGTTCAGGGGGTGGGTGGCACGTCTGCTGGATGCGTTACCCTGGCGGAAGGGACACCGCCCTCCCAGGATTCAGATGCAGGCCCGCATGACCATGCCCCCCAGGACCGACCGTTTTGTGTTCCCTGATGAGAACGCTGTCAGGCGGAAGAAGGTCGAGACGAATCCACTTTGCTCTACCTTGCACGAAGCGCCGCCAGCGACTCATGAGCCATCCGCGCCACCGCAGCCTCTTCTGTTACCTCCCCCTCCAGCGCCTGAAGCTCCTGCCGCTCCTCTCCTGGCGCTGCCCGCTCCGCCGTCGGCGGGGGCAGCCGATGTCTCTCTCCCGGCGGAGGTCTCTGGCGAGCCTCAGCCCTCTCAAGCCGACCCGGCGCGCCGCCTGGACTTTGCGCGCTATCTCTACAGGCGCGGCGTCTTTAACGAAGGGTTTACAAGCGAGGCGCTGCCCGCGCAATATCGTGATCGAACGCCACAGGACTAGGCTGGCGGTGTTAGCGATGCTCTGGCCTGACCTCTGCTGTCTCGGCCAGCAGATGGGCCAGGTCTTCATAGACGGCATCAGGTTGGATGGCCGCCGCAGCTAACTGCGCCCTGGGCGTAATCCCGCTGAGCAAGAGGATCGTATCCAGGCCAGCGTTGTGGCCCGCCGGAATGTCCAGCGTAATGCCGTCGCCAATCATCACCGTCTCTTCAGCGCGCCCGCCGATCAGACGCAGCGCCTCCAGAATGATGCCTGGCTCTGGTTTCCCGACGATGTAGGGGCTGACGCCGGTGCTGGCCTCCAGTGCTGCGGCGATGGAGCCTGCGCCTGGCTCCAGCTTGTCTTCTACGGGCAGCAGCGGGTCACGATTGACCGTGACAAACGCCGCGCCGTTGAGTACCGCCTGAACAGCGACACTCAGGCGGGCATAGGTCAGCTTGCGGTCTAGCCCGACCAGCACCACCTCCGCCTGCGCGCCTTCTGCTTCTGAAAGAGGATGTAATCCGGCGGCGGCGACCATCTGAGCCAGCGGCGGCAGCCCCAGCACAAAGGCGCGCGCGCCGGGATACGTGTGGCCCAGGTAAGCAGCGGCGGCTGAACCAGCCGTCACCACGCGCTCCAGCGGCGCGGGCATACCAATCGCTTCGAGTCGGGCTGCTACCTGGGCGGGGGTGGACATCGAGTTGTTGGAAAGGTACAGATACGTGCGCCCGGTGGCTTCGATCCATTCGATGAATTCGCGCGCGCCTGGCAGGCGCTCGTTCCCTCGATAGATGACGCCATCGAGATCAAAGAAGTAGTTCTGATATGTTTTCATCAACGCTCTAACGTTCGCTCTCTCTTCGTGTTTCTGCCTGCTTGTTCTGGTCGTTCTCCTGGTCGCCATCCGCGCCCGGCTGATGAGAGCCATTGAGACCCTTCTGAAGCATCTTGTAGCTCTGGCCCAGCGACGAGCCGAGTTCGGGCAGACGGCGCGCCCCAAAGATTAAGAGAACGATCAGCAGGACGATCAGCAGATCCCACGCGTGAAACCCCATGATCTTGCTCGCTTTCTCAAAGAGCAGTGCGCCCGGCGCAAGGCTCTCTTTTCCTTCTGTATTGTACGGCATTTTAGCGCAGAAGCAAAGTTGGGTCTCTGACCCGAGTTCCGCCAAAAAATGAGGTGTTGCAAGCGAGGCATAGTACTTGTAGCGCCGCCATCTTGGCGGCTCAACGCTGGCCGCCTGGAAGGCGGCGCTACAAGTGGCGCCGCCCGATAGGTGGTGGAACCTTCAACCGCCAGCGGGTTTCGGCATGCGTTCCGGGTAATTGGTCATAATGCCATCAACGCCCCAGGAGGCCAGGCGCTGCATACGCCTGGGCTGATCGACAGTCCAGACATTGATTTGAAGACCGGCGGTGTGCGCGTTTTCCACCAGCGCGCGCGAGGTGAGGCGCGTGTCGGGATGGATAGCGTCGGCGCCTGTGGCGCGCGCGGCGGTAATCATGTTCATCAGACGCCAGCGCGTCCCGCTGTGCAGCGTAGCGGTGTGAATCTGTGGATGGGCGCTTTTCAGGCCGGTCAGGGCGGGCAGCCAGAAGGAGGAGACCAGCGCCAGTTCCTCATACCCCCCGCTTTCCAGCGCCGCGCCAACGACCTGAGCAATACGCTGCGCCTGCTCCAGCCTATCGGCTTTGATCTCCAGGTTGACCAGCTTGCCCTTTTCACGGCACAGCGCAAGCGTCTCGCGCAGCTCAGGAATCTGTTCACCGGCTCCGGCGTCCAGTCGGCGCAGCTCCTCCAGCGAAAGCTGATCCACCACGCCACTGCCGTTAGTCGTGCGGTCCACGGTGGAATCGTGGATGATGACCGGCGCGCCATCGGCGCTCAGTTGCACGTCGCATTCGATAGCGTCGGCCCCAAGCTCAAAGGCATAGCGAAAGGCCAGGAGCGTGTTTTCGGGTGAACGGCCAGAAGCGCCCCGATGCGCAAAACAGGTAATGTGCCGCTGGATGGTGAAGATCGCGCTGGATTGATTGGGTTCTTCCGTCATAGAATCTCCCATCGTTTCGGATGAACCCAGTATAGCTGAAATCCCTGGGACTGGCTAGCGCCCTTTCAGGCGACGGCGCTGATCCCCTGCCCCATCAGCAGCCTGCGCAGCAGCGGCTTGGCGCGTTGAAAATAGGTTTTTGCCGTAGACGGAGGGATATGCAGCCTTGCGCCAATCTCGGCATAGCTCATGTCTGCCGTGTAGCGGAGCGAGACGACGGCGCGAAACTTGGGAGGCAGCGCGCGGATCGCCTCGCAGAGACACTGCTGTAGATCGTGCTGCTCGGTCTCTTCAGCGGGAGTGGGACACAGATCGGGGAGCAAATGGAGCAGCGAAAGCTCCTCCTCATCCGCCCGATGCCAGGCATCACCCTCAAGCTCAGAAAAGCAGATGGCCCGCTTGCGGCGCGCTTCATCAATACAGTAATTGCGGGCCACATGAAAAAGCCAGGCGGTCAGTGGCCGGTCGGTGCGCAAACTGGGGAGAAAGGTATACAACTGGATAAACACTTGCTGGCAGATGTCGCTGGCAGCGTCGTAATCGTTCACGAAACGAGAGATATAGTGAAAGAGTGGCGCGCTTTGTTCGCGCATCACCTGCTCAAAGAGTTCCCCGCTGCTGCGCTGGGCAGCGCGCGCTGCCTCCTGATGTATCGTGGCATGCTGGCGCATGGGTAATCACCTCCTGACTACACACAGCGTACCCCTGCGGCGGCGCACTCTTCAAGATTTTACGCGCTCTCTGTGAGAAGTCTCAGCCAACGTTAAGGTTATTCTAATAAATCCTCAACAATGACTCCGGTTCCCCCTTTTGTGCGGTTCCACCAATGATCGGGGTCACTGGTAGCGCCGCCTTCCAGGCGGCCAACGCTGCGCCCTGGCGAGCGTTCACCCTCCAGGCCAGCGGACCAGCAGGCCAACGCTGGCCGCCAAGAAGGGACGCGCGAGCGACCAACGGGAGCGAGACTGCCGAGGCCCAGCCGAGGCAAGCGGCAGTGACGCGCGAGCGACCAACGGGAGCGAGAATGGCCGCGCCCAGCGCGGTCAAGCGGCTCTGGCGAAGCCCTTCCCGAAGGGAGGCGGCGCTCCCAGTAACACGCCTCGCTTGCCAACATCTCAGATTTGGGAGAACCCTTTTGTGCTAGCTCTTCTGGAGAAAGAGATGATCGCCCGGTTGGTGGAAATGGCGCGTGTGCTACAGAAAGAGTGAGCAGGCCCACTTTACTTTCTGTAGCAGCTATGATATAGTTGGTAAAGGAAGTGAGGGCGTTTGCTGTCGCCCGCTAGCGTCTGAAATAAAGGCCGGATCATTATGAAATCGTCTGGGCCGTTGACCTCTGAATCTCAATTGAATGAATCTGTCTCCCCGCCTCTCGATGACATCTGCCCGGTGGCCCGCACTGCCGAGATCATTAGTGGGAAATGGACCCTGCTGATTATCCGTGATCTTGCCACTGGCACGAAGCGTTTTAGCCAGTTGGAGCGATCACTCCACGGCATCAGTCCCAAGACGCTCTCGGAACGCCTGTGGTCGCTGGAGCATGAAGGCATCATCACGCGCCAGACCTTCGCCGAAGTCCCTCCCAAAGTCGAATATACGCTCACCGACAAAGGGCAAGACCTGGTCGCGCTCATCGAAACGATGCGCACCTATGGCCGCCGCTGGCTGGTCTGCGACGATTAGCGCCAGGAAGTCCGGCGCTCTGGAGGGCAGGAGAAGCGGCAAAAAAAAGAGGAGCCTGCTAACAGGCCCCGTGTGTCGCTGTACCCTGGCGCCATGCCAGGACGGTAGGGTTAACGAGAAGCGCCTATCAATTCGCGTTGGTGTTCTGCGAGGAAGCGGTGCAGCGTCTCGGCCTCAGTCTCGTCCCTCACAGAGGAGAGTCTCTCCGTTGCCTCGCCGCGTGTCACCAGATCGTACACGTCTCCAACACGATAGTGCAGGTGGAACTGAGGTTCCCCGGCAGCGTTCTTCCCTTCGATGATTAATCCGCCGTCAGCTTCACGAATGGCAATACCCCTTACGCCGGATTCATCTAGCACCCGGCCAACAGCGCTCAAGATGCTCTCGTAGGTGAACGTGGTTCGCATGACCCCTCCCTAACTCGTTTGGGCAACATTTATCACATGGACCCCGCTGTCCATTGTGCACATGAGATACGGCGTTTCTGCCCCCAATGAAGAAGTGTACCATAGCGATAGCTTCTGGTCAAGACCAATAGTACGCTTTTCTGCCAGAAGAGATCATCCGTTCAGAACCACTTCACCGCAGGTATCACAGGCAAAGACAGGGTGCGCGGTGATGCTGCCGCGCAGATAGCCAACGGTGCGTAAACCGCCATCCCGACACCGCAGACAGCGCCGCACCGGCACAACATCCGAATCAGCCACCGGCTGAAAATTCGATGCCGCCATGACCCGATGGAGCTTACTCGATTCGCGGCCTATCACTGCGGCCAGCGCCTGGAATCCAGATTCGACCTCATTGGCGTGTATGTCGCTCACTCATGCGCCCTCCTTTGTGCCTGGCAGCGTTCCCTGGAGTTATTCTCCTGATGATGCCCGACTGCATGTTTCGTGCCAGCAGAGATACCACTCTAATTGCAACTAATTGCAATTGCAATCTTGACTTTTTAGGAATTATCCGGTAATCTTCTTTTGTTGAGTTGCGTGTACCTCCTATTGGAGAAATTGGTTTCCGAATGCGGTTAGGTGTGTAAGAAAGAATACGTAACAAAGAACACTAAGAAGAAGAAAGAAGGAATACGTAAGAAGGGCCGCCCTGCCCAACGCAGCAGGACGACCACTGGCATCTTGTAGAGGCGTTCCGCGCTCCTTGGAGGTTATGGCATGCTTGCGAACTTCAGACGGGTCTTAAGCGATGAAACCCCTGGCTTGCGGGCCAAGGTGATTGGGATTTACGCCGCGCTGATCGCGGTCAATATCGCGTTGTGGGTCATTACCCTTCTATCCTCAATCACCTATCCTTTGCTCCTGCCAGTGGCAGCAGCGGCCTACGGTTTTGGCCTGCGTCATGCAGTAGACGCCGATCATATCTCAGCCATAGACAACGTGACCCGCAAGCTGATGCAAGAGAAAAAGAAGCCGGTAGCCGTTGGGTTTTTCTTCTCGCTTGGGCATTCCTCGGTGGTTTTCATCATGGCCGCCCTCATTGCCGCTGGCTCTGCCTACGTTTCCGGCAATCTCGCCAATGATGACTCGCCGCTGAAGACCTACGGTGGCCTGATTGGTACCAGCGTCTCGGCGCTGTTCCTGTTCGCCATTGCGGTCATCAACATCATCATCCTGGCGCAGATCTTCCAGACCTTCCGCAGTGTCACACGCGGCAGCAGCTACAGCGAGGAAGATGTTGATGAGTATCTAAATAAGCGCGGCTTCTTTGCGCGCATCTTTCGCCCGGTCTTCAAGACCATTGACAAAAGCTGGAAGATGTATCCCGTGGGCTTCCTCTTTGGCCTGGGCTTTGATACCGCCACCGAGATCGCGCTGCTGGCTTCGGCGGGCGCGTTTGCCACCCAGCATGTGCCATTCTATATAGTGCTGCTGCTGCCGCTGCTCTTTACCGCCGGGATGAGCCTGGCCGATACCACTGATGGGGTGCTGATGCTGGGCGCGTATGGCTGGGCCTTCGTCAAACCCATTCGCAAACTGTTCTACAATATGTCCATCACCTTGATCTCCGTCCTGGTGGCTCTGGTGGTGGGCGCGCTGGAGACGCTGAGCATCATCAGCGGCCAGCTCAGTCTCTCTGGTGGGTTTTGGGATTTCGTCAGTGATCTCGACGATAACTTTGGGACGGTTGGCGCGGCGATCATCGTGATCTTCCTGGTCAGTTGGGGCATCTCGACAATTATCTACCGCGTCAAGAAATACGATGATCTTGAGGTGATCAGGACAGCAGCGCCCACCGCTGCGGGCGACTAGCGAGTATCCTCGCATGGGCGAATGATGCAGCGCGGCGGCGCTACAGGCGGCCACCTGTACCGCCGCCTTCCAGGCGGCTCATCGTCGGGCTACCGGAACGTTCGCGCTCCAGGGCAACCGTTCGCCCAGCCGCAGCGGCTAGCCGCCTGGAAGGCGGCGCTACAAGTACAGACGCCGCGCCCGCCAGGGACAGCGGCGGTACAGGTGTCCGCTCCCCCATGCTGGGCATGTTATAATACCAGGTACAACGGCGCAGCTTGCGCAGCGCGCATCTGCTGGTTCCACCAACTATCGGAGAGTGCCACTTGTAGCGCCGCCTTCCAGGCGGCTCAACGCTGGCCGCCTGGAAGGCGGCGCTACAAGTAACATGCCTCGCTTGTCAACACCTCCTGTTTGGTGGAATCCATCTGCTGAAGCAAGTGAGATTGTCTGGCCTGGGTGGATATGAACAAATTCATTGCGGCGCTGATGCAGCCGCTGTCTATTGCGAGCATGAGCCTGGCCTGGCTTTTTTGCCTGGGCTACCTCTTGACTGCCATCATCCCCGTTCTGGCCTACGCGCCCTTCTCAGGTGTGGGCTGGCTGCCTGCCCTCTTTTTCGGCCTTCAGGCGGGGTCGGTGCTGATACTGGAGTTCGATCACTGGCGCTCCTACTATGGCGTGGGCGCGTTCTGGCGTGAACTGGCCGCCCTGCTTGGCATCGCGCTGATCGCCTGGCTGTTGGCGCAGCTCTGGCCGATGCTGCTTGCCAAACAGAGCTTCTTCTCTGTGGCCTGCGCGCTGGGGCTGCTGGTCGTGGTCCTGCTGGCCCCCTATCTGGCGTCGCAGGGGAGCTACCTGCTGCTGGGCGAGCCGCTGCACTTCCAGCGGTATCTCCGGCTCTACTATCAGCGCCAATGGCGCGAGATTGTGCGCGCCTATGAGCCGCTGGTGAAGCGCCGCCCAGGCGCGCTGCGCCCGCAGCTTATTCTGGCGGCGGCCTATTTCAATTTGCGCCAGTTTGACCGCGCCCGTCGGCTCTATCAACGCCTGCTGGAGCGCGACCACTACGCTCCCGGCGCGTGGCAGGGCCTGGCCGAACTCGATTTTACGCGCGGCGCGTGGGAAGAAGCCGCTGGACACTATGATCAGGCGCTGGCCTATGCTTCATATCAGCGGCGCGGCTTCATTCATATTGGCCTGGGCATCGCCTGCTATAAGCTGGGCCGGACGGATGAGGCGACCGCCCATCTGAAAAAATCGCTGAGCTATCCCCTCAGCGGCGCCTGGCGTCCCATCGCCGCGTATGCGCTGATGCGGGCGGCGCGCGACACCGGCGACACGCGCACCGCCGAGCGCGCCCTGCAAAGCCTGGCGCTGCGCCGCCGCGCCCACAAGCAGTTTATGGACTACTGGCAGGCGATCCTCAATTCCAGTTCCAGCCCCCTCAACAGCGACTATCGCGCCGCCGTCAACCTCATTGATCAACTCAGTTGGAGTTGATCGCCATCGTCTCTATTTCCGCACGTCCTTGCGCCTCTGGAAGTAAATGGTCAGGGCCAGGAAAGCGACCGTCAGCAGAATCAGCATGAGCCAGGCAAACAGGAGATGAGAGAGGTCGTGTCCATAGAAATTATCCGGCGTGGTCAGCGTCGGGTTGGTTTTGGCAAACCCAACGGGACAGCCTCCGCCAGAAGAGACATCCTGCTGGCCTCTCGGACTCACACAAAGCTGCGAGTGCAGATGCACCGTGTCGCCCAGCGCCTCCAATCCCCAGCGGGTCACAATGAAGTAGGAAATGATCTCTGTGGCCCCGGAGAGCTTGAAGGTGCTGCCCGCAAAGATGATCTGTGGAATCAGCAGGAGCGGCACCACGCTCATAGCGCGGTCAGTGTTGGGCGCGATGGCCGAAACAGCCAGCCCCATCATCAGGCCGCCCAGCGCGGTCAGGATGAGCGAGATATACAGTTCCACGAAGGCAGGGAAGATGATCCCATCCGGGTAGCCGCTCTTGAGGCCGACGATGGCGAGCAGCAGGAAGCTCTGAATCAGACAGAGGAAGCCCAGCACGCAGACCTTGGACATCACGTAGGGGAAGAGGCCCAGGTTGACGGTGCGCTCGCGCCGATAGATGGGCGCTTCCTTGACGATCTCGCGGGCCGCGTTGATGGTGCCGAACCAGACGGCAGCGGCGGCCATGATGAAAAGCGGCGTCTGCGCGTCAATATCATTGCCCAGATGGCTGGCGAAGATATTCGATTTGGTCAGGAAGATCAGCAGCGCGGCAATGATCGGCGCCTGCAAGAGCAGAATCGCCATGTTGGCGGTGTCGTTCCTGAGCAGTTCGGTGTAGCGCCCCGCCAGCAAGCGGAACTGCCGCACAGGGTCGCCGCGTTTGGGCTGCGGCAGTGACGCTGTGCGCTGCATCTGCGCGGTGCGCGTGGCGGCCTGCGATTGCTGCAAGGGCTGGACAATGTATTTCTGATAGTCCTGTGAACCCCGGAAGCGCCCTTCCCACTCCGCCGGGGCGTTGGGGTGGTCGTCGCTGGGTTCCAGTTCACTGTAGATTTCGGCAAAGTCCGTCTTGCCAAAGAACCGCTTGGCTTCGTCTGGCGGCCCGAAATACGCCAGCCGCCCGCCCTGCGCCAGAAAGCAGACGTAATCGCAGGCGCTGATATTATTGGTGGCGTGCGTCACCAGCACAATCGTATGCCCCCGGTCCGCCAGCCGCCGCAGCAGGAACATCATCTTGCGGTCCAGCCCCGGATCAAGGCCCGATGTTGGCTCATCCAGAAAGAAGACGCTGGGCCGCGCTAACAATTCGACGGCGATGCTGACGCGCTTGCGCTGGCCGCCAGAAAGCTTGCTGATGAGCAGTTTGCGCCGGTGCGTCATCTCCACGTCGGCCAGCACTTCGCTGATGCGCTGCTCAATCTGCGCGTTGTTGGTGTCATCGGGCAGGCGCATCTTGGCGGCGTAGTACAGGGCGCGCTCCACCGTCAGATCGCGGTGGATAATGTCGTCCTGGGGGACGTAGCCCAGCGACGTGCTGAAGGCCGCCAGATGGCGATAGTAATCATTGCCGTTATAGAGGACCAGCCCTTGCTGCGCCGGGCGCAGACCGTTGAGCGCGTCCATCAGCGTTGATTTGCCCGCGCCAGAGCCGCCAACCATCGCCACGAATTTGCGCGGCGCAATGCTGAAGGAGAGATGGTTGAGCAAGACGTTGGGCTTGCCGCTGCCAAAGAGCTTCTTGAGGCCGCTGACATCGCCGACCTTGAAGACATCGTAGGCGTCCACGCGGATATTGCCGCTTTCGTCGTGCTGGGTTAGTTCTGTGCCGGTGAAGACAAAGCGGAAGGGACCAATGCGCACTTCGTTGCCGGGGTCCAGACGCACGCGCCCGCTGATGCGCCTGCCGTTGACATAGGTGCCGTTGGTGCTGCCTTTGTCGGTCAGAACATAGACGCCGGATCGCGGATCGCGGGCTAGCTCGGCGTGGCGCTGCGAAACCAGCGGGTGATTGAGCAGGATGGTGTTGCCCGGCGCGCGGCCAATGGTCACAACCGCCGGAGCGCCCGCCAGGGCGAACTGCTGCATGGCCGGTGGCGGCGCTTGATCGAGCGGCGCGCCGCTGCCGGAGTCGAACACCAGCGTGACAAGCGTGCCGTTCAAGTCGCCAATACGGAAAAGATCGCCATGCGCCAGTTGTTTCTGCTTGATCGGGTGGCCCTGGCTGTAGATGCCATTGACGCTCCCTTTATCAATGATCTGGAACATATTACCCTGCTGGGTGATCTCGGCGTGCTGGCGCGAAACGACCCCGGCGGGGATGACAATATCGTTGCTGGGGTCGCGGCCAATCGTGATCACCGGCTTGTTCAGCGGGTAACGATTGCGGCCTTCGTTGCGGCCTTCGTGAATGATCACCTCTAATGAGGGCATGCCCGGCGGAATGCCGGGCGCGTTGGGGTGGCTCGGCGTCGCCTGATAAGAAGGGCCAGAGGGGCCACTGCCTGGATGATAGGGGGGCGCAGCGGCTCCAACGGTTTGCATACTTCCCGCCGGGTAGGGCGGCTGGGGCGGCGCGCTCACCACTGTGCCGCCCGGCTGGTGGCCCGCGGCCACGCTGGCATGTTCCATAAACTGGAAGGTGATCGGGCCAATCGCCACCGTATCGCCGTGACGCAGCGGCGACTGTGCCACGTCCCGCCCATTGACCTGGACGGTGTTCTGCGGATTGATCTTTTCAATGACCCAGCCTGTCGGTCCCTGGACCAGCCTGGCGTGCTGGCGCGATACCGCCGGATTATTTACCGTAATATCAGTGCCAGGTTCGCGCCCAATCATGAGTTGGGGCTTGTTGAGCGCGAGGGTCTGACCGGCCAGCGGGCCATCAATAAACCTGATCGCGCCTGTCCCATTCATCGGCGCCGACATAACAACCATCTCCTCCCTGGCGAGGCACAACGACAATCACTCATAATACCTCCCACCGTCTCCGCCTCCTCATCAACCACCTGCAAGAGACAAACTTCTGAGGCGATTATATCTGAGGTTCAAGAGCATGGCAAGTGCCTGCTTCATTCTGTCAGTCCAAACAGGCAGACTTCTAAGTTCAGACAAAAAGAAGGTGGCTGTCGTCTTCTGATTCAGCCACCCTCTTGATTTATTTATCCCTATGCCTCGCGCTGTCGTGTACCGAACAGACTATAGAAAAAGGTTGCTAATGGCGATAGGAACAAAATGGCTGCAAACCATCCCCATTGCTTAACACGAGCCGTCGTGAACAGCCCTGTCACCCAGGCAATGAGCGAGCAGAAGAAGCTCAGCCCCAAAAGGGCTAACCCGATCACAATCTGGGCGCTGAGGTCGTACTGTATGGGTCCGGTGACGCACTGCTCCGGCTGCCCCTCAACGCTTGAACAGGATACCAAAGAATGCCCATACGGAACTTTCCAGAAGATGCCCCATGCGACAGCCAGGCAGCACAGCGCAAGCAATGACAGCCAGAACAGGCGTTTGGATTTCATGGCAGAACTTCCTTTGGAGCTAGACAGGACATCAGCCTGTTAACAGTTGTTTCCATTCCGATTGGTGAAGGCGGCGCCATTGTCCACCTGAGTTGTGGCCCAGCCGGTACATGTATAGTCGTGCGGGGGGTTCGTGTTTGTGATGGAAACGTCATCCTCCGCCTTCATCGTATTGGCATCAATCGCCCAACTATTGCAGTACGTATTGCTGAGACCTGTCCAGCCATCCCCGGCATAATTGTTTCTGGTGCAATTTCTCGAGACGAGGCTGGGTCTGCCGCAATTGCCGTTAAAGTGCCAGGTGGTATATAAGGTGGTCCGCCAGCCAAGCTGGTTTCCCCACCAGTATTCGTCCACCCATTCTGCCGTACTGGTCGCGCTTTGGTTTCCAGCGGCGGGACAGCCGCCGCCGCAACAGATTATTTTGGGTTGCGACGTTTGAGGCTGAAAAGCGGAGGTCGTGAGTTGTGTCCGAAGATAGCAGCCGGTTAAGGTGGGATCAGGCGCCTTTCCTGACAACATCCTAATCCCTGTGGTCTTTACTCCAGATGGGTCCGTTTGTCCGGTGTAACCAGCGCGCAGTGTACACGGGAAAAAGTAGCCATTCCCTCCTTTCTTTATTCGTCTTAGCAACCTGGATTATTTATAACCTTTTTTCGACTTCCTGTCAATAGGGGTCGCTTAACTGACAACTCGTGGATGCACCCCCAATGGTCCAGGGTTATCTAAAAGTCGCACCCAAGGACGCCGCTGGAGAGAGACTCCCAACCCAGGCACGAGCAGCAGCCGTCCGTAGGCGCGGTTTCAACCGCCTGCGGACTTTGAGATCGCCTTGTCATCCCCCGGCCTGCCACGCCTGAATAAGCGCCAGCGCCGCATCTTCCAGGTCGGGCGCTTCGCTGTCCAGCCAGTGGATACGGGCATCGGCGCGAAACCAGCTATACTGGCGGCGGATATAACTGTGCGTGTGGTATTTCAGGCGCTCGACGGCCTCTTCCAGCGATGTTTCGCCGCGCAGATACACGCCCATCTCGCCATAGCCCAGGCTGGTCATGGCGGGCAGCCGCCAGTCATACCCGCGCGCGACAAGAGCGCGTACTTCATCTACGAATCCGGCGGCGATCATCGCATCAACGCGGCGATCAACCCGCGCGTAGAGCCGGGCGCGCTCGCAGGTCAGCCCCAGCAGCAGCGCGCGATAGGGCGAAGGCCGCGCCCCTTGCAGGGCAGAGAATGGCTTGCCCGTTACCATGCAGACCTCCAGCGCGCGAATGACGCGGCGCGTGTTGGCCGGATCAATGCGCGCCGCGCTGGCCGGATCGAGCGCGGCAAGGCGCGCGTGCAGCGCCGCCGCGCCCTCGCGCGCGGCCTGCGCTTCCAGTTCGCGGCGCAGTTCCCACTGAGGCGGCACTTCCGGGATCGCCAGGTTATCTACGACGGCGCGGATATACAGGCCAGTGCCGCCGACCAGCAGCGGCAGATGCTCCCGCGCGTGAATGGCGGCGATGGCAGCCTGGGCGTCGGCCTGGTATTGCGTCAGGGTATAGGGTGTGTCGGGGGTGATGCTGTCGAGCAGATGATGCGGGACCAGCGCCCGCTCCTCCGACGTGGGTTTGGCGGTGCCAATATCCATGCCCTGATACAACTGGCGCGAATCCGCCGAGACGATTTCGCCATGCAGGCGCAGAGCCAGGCGCAGCGCCAGCCCCGTCTTGCCGCTGGCCGTTGGCCCAACCAGCGCCAGCAAGGGAATCGGTGGGGGAGGGCAGATCATGGTTTCGTCGCCTGCTGGCGCTGGAAGCGGCGAACGTAGCGATTCAAGCGCACAGCCAGGATCGCGCCCAGGATGATGCCGGCCACGATGGCGATTGGTTCGATAAAACGCAGCGAGGCCGGGAAGCTGCTGGTCAGGATATAGCCCACGAAGCCGCCCAGGACAAGCATGCCGACAAAGACCAGGAACGTCGCGCGCCGGGCGACAGCCCCCAGGATACGCAAGACATAGCCGCTCACCCTGGGCGCGGCTCCCAGCGCCGCCGTGATCGCCTCGATACTCATGGCGGTCACGAGCAGGGCTTCCGGGTGATAGACGCCCTGAAAGACCTCTGGCTGGAGCCAGTTGGCCCACAGCAGCGCGACCAGCCCCAACGAAGTGAGCGAACAGACGGCGCTGGTAAGCGCGCGCCGCTCCAGACTGTCGCCCCAGCGCCCGATCATCGCTCCGATGGTGGCTACCAGCGCCCAGCCGACCAGCAGCAGCGGGAAAAAGGGGCCGCTTAGCAAGCTTATCAGCGTTTGGAAGCCGAACGCCTGTTGCAGCCCCAGCAGGACCGCCAGCGCCAGGCCAAAGCTCATGACAGCAGAGGTGGCCTGCTGAACGATTTCGGGCTGACGGTGCGGCGGCCAGCTATGTTTGAGGATGCGATTGCGGTCCCGCGCCTGCTTGCCTGACAGCACCCCGGTCCCCTGGTTGCCTAGCACCTGGACACTCACCGGCAAAATCAGGCGCTGGCCCGCGCTGCTGATCTGGACGCTGCTCTGATGCTTCTGTGAGCCGGGGAGCGTCCTAGTGTCGGCGCGCACTTCAATCAGCGTCGGGCCGTTGAACTGCGCGGGCGATACTTTCAGCCAGGGGGCCATTGGCTTGACCTCGCCGCTGATGCTGGCGCCCTTCGCGCCGCTGACCATGAACGTGGCGACACCAGCCTGACCGGCAGCCAGCGATCCCATGTCCAGCGCGCCCGGCTGCGCCTGAAGAACGCCGCCCGCCAGGGTAGAAACCTTCGGGCTGGCCGGGGCAGCGGCAACGCCTGCGGCGCTGCTTTTCGCTGTGCTGCTGGTCGGGTCCAGTTGTCGCAGGAACTCGTCCAACCCCTGGGCATGGTCTGTTTTGCTCGCCACGACGCTGTGCGCCATCTTCGACAGCTTGCGCTCGCCCACGGTGCGCAGCCAGGTCTCAAAGCGCCCGGCATAGAGATATTCTTCGGCCTCCTGGGGAAGCTGGCGACAGAGCGCAGCCAGTTCCGCGGCGTTCGCGGCGCGCTGGCCGCTGCGAAAGACAAACGCGCCAGGCGCAAAGAGCGCGCCGTGAAACTCGGAGATGCTCTCGAAGCGTTCCTCGCGCTTCAGGTGTGTCGCCTGCTCGATGGCTGCCTGCACATGCGGCGAAACATCGGGGTTGAGCGTATGCAGCGGCGGCAGCGAGAAGGGCGTGGAGGATGGGTCGTAGTTGGTGAGCAACTGGTGCAGCGTCACGCCCAGCGCGTACACATCCGAGCGCGGATCGGTCTGCCCTTTGCCGTATTGCTCCGGCGGCGCGTAGCCCGGCGTACCCAGCACCTGCGTATCGTGCGTTTTGTCGCGGCGAAAGATGCGCGCGATGCCAAAGTCAATCAGCTTGACCTGGCCCTGCTTCGTCACCATGATGTTGCCGGGCTTCAGATCGCGGAAGATGATCGGCGGGCGGCGCTCGTGCAGATAGGTGAGGACGCTGCACAACTGTTCGGCCCAATCCGTCACGTCTCGCTCTGGCAAGCTCCGGCCCGCGCGCTCCAGCCGGTCCTCCAGCGTCTCCCCCTCGATATACTCCATGACCAGATAGTAGCGGTCCTCTTCTTGAAACTGCTCATAGAACTTGGGCAGGTTGGGATGGTCCAGCGCCTTGAGCATTTCGGCTTCGGTTTGGAAGTTTTCGATGGCCTGCTCGCGCTCGCCCTCTTTGAGAGCCGCCTGGCTCATCTCTTTGATGGCCCGCAGTGGCTCGCCGCGTTTGCCCTCGTCTTTGACCTTATAGACCGCTGCCATGCCGCCCTGGCCCAGTTTCGCCAGGATCAGATAACGCTCGCGCAGCAGCGTTTGCGGCGGCAGCAAGCCGGTGCGCGGGCTGACATGCGGCGTGGTATGCGCGCCGGTATCTGTGGGGATGTTGACGTTGGTTGCGCCAGGGTCATCGGCGCTGGTCACGGTAACGAGTGTCGCGCCGGGATCATCCCCCGCGCGCTTTGAGGAGGGCGCGGCCAACGCCGCGCCCGACGGGCTGGCTGGCCCGCTCAGCAGCGCGCCACACTGGTTACAATAGGTGGCGCTGTCTCGGTTAAGCGTCCCGCAGTGCGGGCAGGTGCGCATCATCGCTCGATTTCATCCCCCTCAGATACCAATCGTCCAGGTGGTGGCGCCTACGGCGGCGGGCGCTTGCCTCGGCATTCTCGCTCCCGTTGGTCGCTCGCGCGCCCGCGCCTTTTTTCTTTCGCCCGTAATACGACTGAAGCCCTGGGAGGGTTTCACGGCCAGCCCTTCATCTTCTGGTGCGCATGAACCATGCCGTCGGGCATTTGTGTCTCTGATTCCAGTATAGCACAGCCGCCTGGTGGGTGAATAGGCGGCTCACTTGTAGCGCCGCCATCCTGGCGGCTCAACGCTGGCCCGCTGGTACGCTGGCCTGGAGGGCGAACGCTCGCCCAGGCACAGCGGCTCGCCGCCAGGGACGGCGGCGCTACAGGCAGGATCAGCCCGCCTGTACCGCCAGCCTCCGTGCTGGCGCAACGCTGGCCCGCCGGTACGCTGGCCTGGAGGGCGAACACGCGCCCTGGCGAATCGCTAGCCGCCAGGATGGCGGCGCTACGAAAACTGCCAAACGTCCCGAATCCTTGACAGCATATAAACCGCATGGTAGGATAGAAACAGCAAACGACCCCTTCCAGGGCGTTTGACAGCACATTTCCAGCAAAACGGTTGACGCGGCAGTGTAATCATCACTGACCGCGCCATACCCCGAAGCCCTGAACATGCCAGGAGATGGGGCTAGACGGATTGTACCATTCTGGAGTGGGATCGATCTCAATAGCGGCCACCTCCTGGCAAGCCAGGCGCCGTGCGCCGGGTGTGCGGGCAGGAAGCGGCGGTGATCGGGCATTGCCTCATCGCGGCGGCTTCCTGCTTCCTCACGCTGGCTCGCGCTGCCTCAGCTTGCAGAGGACTGGGGGCCGCTTTTGCATGGGACGCTGTGCGCTGAGTGTTGGAGAAGCGCAAAGGAGATCGAACCATGCAAACACTATCGTGGGCGCGCTGGGTCGCGTTTGTGGACTGGCTGAGCAGTGGCGGTGTGTCGGGCGTCTTGCCAGAGACGCTGCGGCGAACGGTCGGGCCGGTGTGGCTCTGGCTGCCGCTGGCGCGGCGGGCAGCAGAGGCGATTGGCCCCTGGCTGCTGGCGCTGCTGGCCGAGCGGCAGCGCACAGGCCGGAACGTGCTGACGCCAGAGGCGGAGTGGGAGGGGGCAGGGCTGCTGGCGGCAGACGCCGAGATGCGCCCGCTGAGTCGGCGCGAGGCCGGGCGCGCGTTGGCGTGGGTAGGGTGGCTGGTGGAGGCGGAACTGGCGCGGGTGGTGCGACTGGTGGAAGCGCCGGAGCGGCGGCTGCGGCGGGTCGGCTGGCTGGCCGAGGAGGTGCGCGCGTGGGCGCTGGTGGTCAGTCTGGCGCGGCTGGGGCAGGTCTATGCTGTGTTGGAGCGAAGGCAGGGGCGGGAGGCAGCGGAGTGCGCGTGGGCCGGGGGAGCGGAGCGAGTCTGGCGGCAGACGACAGAAGAGCCGCCAGCGGCGTGACTTGTAGCGCCGCCGTCCCGGCGGCAGGGGGGCTGAGGGGATGTGGTACCTGTAGCGCCGCCATCCTGGCGGCTCAACGCTGGACCGCCGGTACGCTGGCCTGGAGGGCGAACGTCACTTGTAGCGCCGCCATCCTGGCGGCCCACCATCTGCCTGGGCGAACGCTCGCTTTAAGAGGCAACGCCCATGCTGGCGCAGCGTTGGCCGCCTGGAAGGCGGCGCTACAAGTACAGACACCGCGCCTAGCGAGGCGGGGGGAAGCCCAGGTCGGCGGACCTGGCGGTACAGGCAGAGGCCGCGTGTACCGCCGCCGTCCCTGGCGGCGTGGGCGGGGCAGGGTGTGGCGCCTGCCGCTCTTGCTGCGGTACAGGCAGTATTGCACTATTGATGTATTACAGTACTGATAGAGGGAATTACGCAGGATGGTTGCTCATCAGCCAGAATATATGACAATATTGATGTATGACAATACTGATAGAGGGTCTATTGCCGATCAATCCGCCGACATGGCCCCCGCCGCTTTGCCCGGCAGTACTGCTTGCTCAGATGCGCTGTCAGGGCTGCTGCTGACCGCGCCGCTGGGCAAAAGCCAGGCGGAAATGACGCCCAGTCCGGCCAGCGCAAACATCATGAGAAAGAGGATATGCAGCGACGCGCCCAGCGGGCTAACAAGCTGGCCGAGCAGATGAGCGGGCAGCGCGGCGCGCGTCTCCGGGCGCAGCAGCGCGTTGAGCGTCAGGAATTGGCCCGGCTGTGTCGGATCGGGGATGGTCCCCAGGTGAATGCCAGCGGCGGCCAGCCTTGCCATCAACTGCATGTTCAACACAGCGCCCATCACCGAAACACCGATGGCCCCGCCAATGGTGCGCGAGAACTGGTTGGAAGCGGTGGCAACGCCGCGTTCGTTCCAGGGGACGGTATTTTGTACCGCGATGAGATACGTCAGGGAGATGATGCCCAGGCCAAAGCCGGTCAGCCCCATGCCAACGAGAATCAGCGCGGCGGCAGCGGGCCGGTTCAGGCTCAGCCAGCCCAGCGGCACGATCAGCGCCAGCCCTGTGCTGGAAAGCGCGACGCCAACCAGGCCGCTGACACGATAGCCCACGCGCAAGACGAGGACGCCGCAGAGATAGCTGCCCGCCGGCCAGAAGATCGAAAGCGGCGCGAGAGCAATCCCCGCGATCAGGGCTGTGCCGCCCTCCACGCCCTGCACATAGAGCGGCAGATACGAGGGCAGGACGACGATCAGCGTACCTAGCAGCAGCGCGCCCAGCGTTGAAACCGCGATGATGCGCTGCTTAAAGAGCCGGGGCGGCAGAACCGGCTCCGGGGAGCGAAACTCTTGCCAGACAAAGAATGCCAGGCAGACCGCCGCCAGCGCCAGCAGCCCCAGGATGGGCGCGGAATCCCAGGGGAAATCTACGCCGCCCTCCAGAATCCCCAGCAGCAAAGCCGTGACGCCAACAGCCAGCGAGGCCGCGCCCAGGTAATCAATACGCGGGCGACGAACCTCCAACTGCTCGTGAAGGTAGACCCAGAGCAGGACGATGGAGAGCAGGCCAAAGGGCAGGTTCATGTAGAAGATGCCGCGCCAGGAGATATACTGAGTGATGAGGCCGCCAACGAGCGGGCCGATCACGCTGCTGATGCCCCAGACGCCGCTGAACAACCCCTGCACCTTGCCGCGCTCTTCGACGCTGTAAATGTCGCCAACGATGGTGAAGGTCATCGGCTGCACGCCGCCCGCGCCTAATCCCTGCACAACGCGATAGAGAATCAACTGCGGCATGCTCGTGGCTGCGCCACACAGCCCTGAGCCGATGAGAAAGAGGATCGCTGAGATGGTGAAGATGCGCTTGCGCCCGTAGAGGTCGGCGAGCTTGCCATAGATGGGGATGGTGATGGTGCTTGCCAGGAGGTATCCCGAAAAGACCCAGGAGTACAGGCTCAGCCCGCCTAGATGCCCAACAATGGTGGGCATCGCCGCGCTCACCACCGTGACATCCAGCGCCGAAAGCGCCGTACCCAGCATCACCGCAATGGTGACAATCCGCCGATCATGCTTCGTCATCGCTCGTTCCTCTCCACGCTGCGAGTCGCTGCGTCAGTCCCCATGCTGCGCCCCTTCATGTTCGATCAGATGAATATCGCTCGGATGCGGCGTGAAGTCCCTGGCGAGCGTCTGCGCGTGTATCGCAGGCGCTTTGTTGGGATCGCGCCGCTGCGGATCGTCTGTGCGCCGCGACCAGCGCCAGCCGAGCAACTGCGGGACGATCACGACGGCGGCAGCCAGGCAGACGAACGCGCCCACGCGCACCGTGAGCAGCGCGCCGGTATGGTCGGCCAGCGAGCCAGCGAAGAAGCTGCCAATGGGCGCCAGCCCCACCAGCACCAGCGACCAGACGCTCATCACGCGCCCGCGCAGGTGATTGGGTACGTAAGATTGGATGATGGTGTTGCCGGTGGCGTTGTTGGCGACGACGCAAAAGCCGACGCCCGCCAGCATTGCCAGCGAGAGCGCGAAGCTGTGCGAGAACGAGAAAACGATCAGCAGCGTGGCCGCGCTGGCCGCGCCAAACATCATGAAAAAGCGCCGCTGCTCTGGCGTGTTGGTATAGGCCAGGCTGACGGAAGCGATCACCGCGCCAAGGCCAAGAAAAGCGGTCAGTGTTCCCAGTCCGGCCACGCCGACGTGCAAGACCTGATCGGCAATCACCGGCATCAGCGTCGTGTAGTTGGGGATGGCGAAGACGCCGATAAACGAAACCAGCAGAAAGACGAGCAGGACGCGCCGGTCATCGTGGATATAGCGCAGCCCTTCGCCAATCTGGCTGAAAGGATTGCGCCGCGCCGCTGCTGGCTTCTCTCGCGCTGGCAGGCGGATGAGGAAGAGGCCGATAATGACGGCCACGAAGCTGAGCGCGTTCAGAAAGAAACAGCCAGCAATGCCGACCACGCTGATAATGAAGGCTCCCGCTGCCGGACCCAGCACCCGCGAGCCGTTGAAAATTGATGAGTTGAGGGCGATGGCGTTCATCAAGTCTTCCTGCCCAACCATCTCGACGATAAACGCCTGGCGCGTGGGCATGTCGAAGGCGTTGACGATTCCGAGCAAGAAGGCCAGCAGATAGACGTGCCAGATTTGCACGACGCCCGTCCAGGTGAGCAAACCCAGCGTAAGCGCCAGCAGCATCGAAGCCGTCTGCGTGCAGATAATCAAGGTGCGTTTGGGCAGGCGATCAGCGACAACACCACCGGGCAGCGAGAAAAAGAGCACTGGCAGGAACTGAAAGGCGCTGACGATGCCCAGATTGAAGGCTGAGCCGGTCAGCACGTAGACCAGCCATTGCTGCCCCAGCCCCTGCATCCAGGTGCCGATCAACGAGACTAACTGGCCGCACCAGAAGAGGCGAAAGTTGCGGTGGCGCAGAGCGGTGAAACCCCGCGCCATGCTGTGTAAAGTTGAGTGCGGCGGGGGCAAGAGCGTTTTTTGTTCTTGCGAGTATTCTGGTGTGTTCACGAAGGCGAGTCCGTTGTCGCCTGCGCGGGGGGCGCGGGCGGATTCTGGTCTGGCGGTTTGACGCGCGCCAGCGAGTGGCGGCGAACGCCAAAAGCCCTGGGTGTATGGGCAGACGCAGTATTTTTGTAGTGCTGCGCCAGTTGTTCAAGGGTGGGGACAGCCACCTGCCGATAGCGTTCCTCCAGAAAGATCGTCTCCTGAAGGTGTTCGCGCTGCTGCGCCAGTTCGGTTTGCAACTGGCTGATGGCTGCGGCTGCCTCTGAGGCGTCGGGCGGATCGCTGTGAAGAAGCTCTGCCAGCCTGGCTTGCTGGTCCTCAATCGCTTGTTCCAGATAGCGTCGTTCGCGCCCCAGTTGGGCGGCGCGCTGCAAAGCGCGCTCCGGCGTGGTTTGCAGGACTTCCGGCGGGATGGGCCGTTCGGCGGCCCCGTTAGCTGTGGCGGTATGGTTGGTCTGCTGGCCGCTGAGCGGCTGCGCCCCATTCGTCGGGCTGGCGGGCGTTGGGGCCGCCGGAATAGGCCGCGTATCTATTTCTTCCACGACGGCGCGGGGATCGAAGATTTTCAGTCGGGCGGAGACCTGGGCCTCTACCCGTTGGGTGTCGGCGGCCCGGCGTTCGGCCTGCCCCTCAAGACGCCAGATGATGATAATGCCGATCACACAGCCGACCACCACGCCCGCCAGTATCCAGAAGAGCGGATCCATGAACCTGCGCCCTCCTCTCGGCGACTAATCACTGTCAACTGGCGTCGTGCGTCGCTGCGCTTCCCTGGCGTCACCTCCACAGCCCTGCGCTGTTCCGCTGAGTGGGATAGATGTTCAACTCTATCACCCCTTACAAGACATTATAGCTCAGAATGTCTTGCGGTGCATCAGTTGTTCTCGATTGCGCCGTCGGGGAGAATCTGGTGGCCCTCTTCGGTCAGCGCCAGCGCGGCTCTCGTCATATCCTGCTCTTTTATCAGCAGGTAATCGGTGTTGTAGGTTGCCAGGGCAAAGATGCTGACGCCTGCGTCGGCAAGCGGTCTGGCGAGCGAGGCCAGCACGCCGGTAAAGCTGAAGTTCATCGGTCCTTCTATCTTGAGGCAGTGCCACGCTTTCTCAGCCAGGACATCATCAGGCACGTCGTCCTGGGGACACACGATGGAGACCTCCTCCGGCGTGCGCGTGATGGAGTAGAAGCTGCCCTTCGTGGCCCAGGTCGGAATACCAGCCTGCTGCTCCAGCCGACACACGGCAAAGGTTTCTGGCAAGATCGAGAGTGTCAGTTTCCATTCAGCCATCGCGTTTCCTTTCAGAGAGGGTGGTGCTCGGTGAGCATGCTGTATCTGTTCATCTGCCCGTAGCATATCATGTCCGTTCTGGACCTGGGAACTCAGGAACCAGTTTGAGCGTCCTTCTTTCTAAAGGAGGTGGTATCTATGCGCCTAAAAGGATTCAGGTTTCTCGCTCTGCTGGCGCTGGCGCTGTTCGCGCTGGCTGCCTGCCGCGCCCCTGCTCAGACGGGAGCAGGAAATACGGGCGTGACAACCAGCGAGCAAACGGGGACGGCTACTGCAACTGCCACGCCAGAAGGCAAGCCAGCGCCCGGCGCAGTTACGCTCGTCCTCAACAAGTCGTCGTATGGGCCAGGCGAAACCATTGAAGTTACCATTAAGAATGGGTTGAAGACCGAAATCTTTGCCGCCGACCATCGGACAAGCTGCACGCTGGTGCAACTGCAACGTCTGGAGAGCGGAACGTGGCACTCTGAGGGATTTTGTAAGCTCGAAACCGCGACCCGCTTTGTCGCACTCGCTCCCGGCTCCTCGACGCTTCAGGCGCTGGCTGCTGGCAAGGGTCTGAACGCCACTGGCCCCTGGCCTGCTGGAACCTATCGCGTTGCTTTCATGTATCAGGCGGGAAGCGATGAAGCGCCTGCTTCACAGGGGCTGGTGTACTCAGCAAACTTTGTGATCCGTTGAGTTGAGCGGGCTGCGCTGCCAGATGAGCGCCTGACGGAGACGAAGCGCGGTATGGATGGTTGCAGAGCGCAGGTCGGCTTGCTCGGCCAGCGCCCGCACTTCGGCGGGGGTATAGGCGCGCCGAATAGAGGCGAGGCCGTCGTGGCGGGTAACGCGATTGCGTATCAGCGTGTGCATCAGCAGCCAGCCCCCCACGTAGAGTGGGCGGTTCCGCTGGAGATCGGTCACGATGATCGCGCGCCGGGCGACACGCGCCAGTTCCCTCAGCACTGCGACGGCCTCGTCGGGAGAAAAATGGTGCAGCGCCCCCTGGCACAGAACCAGATCGAACGACTGATCGGCATAGGTAAGCGCCAGGGCGTTTTGCTGCTCTATGTGTATTTCGGGAAAGCTGGCGCAGTTGGCGCGCGCCACTGCCAGCACCTGCTCGCTGAGATCGCTGGCGGTAATCTGCGCCTCTCGCCCCTGGCGGCGCGCCCAGCGCGCGAGCGCGATAGGGACATTGGCCGCGCCGGTCCCAACGTCCAGCACCGAAAAGGCGCGCAACTGGCGCTGCGCTACAATATGGGCGACATCTTGTACCGCCAGGTGTGTCCAGCCGAGCAGGGAGCCGATACGGCTGAGGTCGCGCAGGCTCTGCTCCAGCAGCCGATCATCAACTCCGGGGGCATCGAGCAGTTCTTCGGCGCTGCTGTCGCGTTCGCGCAGGTTCATACGGCTTATCCCCTTATCGATCAGGCTCGCCCGCGCCTCTTCCCAGCGCCAGCGCCGCCATTTGCCCTAACAACATTGGCATATCCGGGGGCGTCTGGTCGCCGCTGAGTTCGCGGTAGATCGAAGCAACGGTGACAGCGATGCGCTCGCCATCCGACCAGGACGCATACCGATCCAGGGAAATAGCTCTGGCGGCCTCGAAGGCAGGCATCCCCGCTTCATAGCGCGCGCGTGCTTCGCCAAAGACGTATTCGAGATAGCCCTTTACTTCAGTGACTCCCTGTTTATCGGTGATCGGTCCGTGACCAGGCACGATGGTTTCCACGTCCAGCGAAAGGATCAGGTCGCAGGCGTTGATCCAGTTGCTGATGGGTCCGGCCCACATGATCGGATGCCCGCCGATAAATAAAATGTCGCCGGTGAAGATCGTCCGGTCAGTGGGGATGTAGGCCATCGTGTCGCCGCGCGTGTGGGCCGGGCCGACTTCCATCAGGCGCACTTCTTTGTCGCCGACCTTCAGGTTCAGGCTGCCCTCAAAGGTGGTGGTCGGCGGTGTCAGGGTGATGCCCTCGAAATCGAACGCGCCAAAGCTGTGGGTGAGGAACTCGCCAAGCTGCCCAAGCTGCGGGGCCATCTTCAGCAGCATGGCAAACTGCTCGGGGGGGACATCGAGCATCTCTTTCGCGGCGCGCGCTGAGGCGATAATCTGCGCGCTGCCGACCAGTTGATTGCCATAGCAATGATCGCCGTTGGCATGGGTGTTCACCACCATGTCAAGCGAGGCCGCCGCCGGGACCGCCTGGCGCATGGTGTCCAGCATCGCTTGCGTGAGCTTCAGGTCGTAGAGGGTGTCAATCAGCAGCGAAGCCTCGCCATCGGTGACAAGTCCGGCGTTGCTCCAGCCCCAGGAGCCATCTGGTTGCAGATAGGCATAAACCGAATTGCCCAGGTCGTGCAAGCCTTTCGTATAGGCCCAGTTCCCCATGCTCCGCCTTCTTTCTTCTTTCGTAAAGTGTTTCGTTGAAAATCGCTTTGATTATACTGCGACGACGATGAACCAGCCTATTCCTAAGAGCAGACAGGTTGACGCGACCAGATAGAAGTAGGTTTGGCGCGTCTGGATGGGCTTCTGCGGCCCGAAGAAGCGGATCATTGTTCCTATAGCCAGCAGGGCGATGACCAGTAGAACGATCATCATCCAGGGCTGGGCAGGAACAATGCCCAATACGGTCAAAGTCTCCATAAGCGCCACAGCCGCCAGGATCAGCAACGGGCAGCACATGAATGACCCTTTCACCCCCAGCACCACTGCCAGTGTTTTTGCGCCTCCGGCTATGTCGCTCTCCACATCAGGGAGGGAGTTTGCCAGATTCAGCGCAACACCCACCAGAAAACCAGCCGGAACTAACCAGAAGCTTGCCGGGGGGATGCGGTTGACGCCCGCCAGGACGTAGAGAGGGATGAGGGAGATCATCAGGGCCAGGACAATTCCGCTCCAGGGGGTTGATTTGAGTCCGAGGTTATATGCCTGCCCCAGCGCCAGGTAAGCCAGCGAGATCAACAAAGCCAGCGGGTTGAGGAACAGCAAGAGTCCCACCATGAGGGCGATCATGAAAAGTCCTACGACGAGCGCCTCGCGGGGCGTGACCAATCCACGCACAATGGGCTTGCCTGGTTTGCTGAGCGCGTCTAAGCGACGGTCACAGTAGTCATTGAGCATGGCAATGGACAATTGCATGGCCGCGTGCGCGGCAATCACCAGAAGGATGATATTCCAGACCAGATGGGGCCATAGGGCGAAGACTGCAAACGCGGCAACAGCGATGATGTGAAGGGCAACTGGTCCTGGGTGAGAGAGGAGAAAAAAGCCGGATGCGATCTGACCAAAGCTGCGTTTTTTGACCATTCCAGTGTCCTCCTGTCAATTACCACCCGGTTATGGAGCGTTGGAAGTGCGGCTATGCTCCCTTTTTCTGAGAACGCCCAGCCTGGAGGTGATCTGTATCTAGCCAGTGTATTGTATTCTATACTAATGGATGTGCATGGGAACCACGTGTGTGCTAGAATAGCTGCAACCAAGCAGAAGATAGATTCGACGGGCATGGACGAAGGCGGGCATTCTTGCTGCGCCTCGTGTCGTCCTTGTGGGAATCAAAAAAAAGTGTAGCGAGCGAGGAAAAAAGTATTTTGGAAGGGTTTTTGGGAGGAATATAGATGACAGCCGCCCCCGTTCGACGAGTCGTTATCACCGGTCTTGGTGTTGTCGCCCCCAATGGTATTGGGAAAACTGCCTTCTGGGAAGCCTGCGTTGCTGGTCGCTCAGGTATTGGTCCGATCACCCGGTTCGACGCCAGCGCATTGCCTGTTCGGATCGCTGGCGAGGCGCAAGACTTCGATCCTGAACCACTCGGCCTGACCGCCGAAGAGTGTTGCTCCCTGGATCGCAATACCCAGTTTTCGATTGCCGCTGCCAATCTCGCGTTATGCGATGCGGGCCTCACCACCTCCTTACCTGAGGACGAGCGCGCTCGGATGGGTGTGTATATGGGTACGGCGATGGCTTGCAACGAAGAGACGGAAAGGGTCTGGAGACAGCTCAGCGATAACGGCACGCAGCCGCTGCATGAGGTGTGCGAGGTCTTCATGTCGCGCACCTTGATCCTGACCCACGCGCCCGCTGCCGCCATTGCTGCCCATCATCAACTGTACGGACCGTGTACGGTGCTTTCGACCGGTTGTTCTGCGGGCGCAGATGCCATTGGGCAGGCGTTCTGGACGATTCAGGAGGGACGCGCCGACCGTATGCTGGCAGGTGGCAGCGATTCTGGCCTGTGCTATGGGAGCTTCAACGGGTTTAGCATCATCGGGGCGATGAGTACACGCAACGACGACCCTGAGCGAGCCTCGCGCCCCTATGACGGGGGCCGCGATGGGTTCGTGATGGCCGAGGGCGCTGGAGTGCTGCTGCTGGAAGAACGAGAACTGGCGCTGGCGCGTGGCGCGCGTATCTATGCTGAGCTGATTACCTTCGCCTCGAACAGCAACGCCTATCATATGACCGCCTTGCCTGAAGATGGCATGCCGCTTCAGACCCTGTTGAGGCAGATTCTCGATGAAGCGGCCATCACCCCTGAGCAGCTTGGCTATATCAATTCACATGGGAGTTCGACTGTTGCCAACGAGAGCGCGGAGACTGCCGCCTATAAGGCTGTTTTCGGCGAGCAGGCATATCGTATCCCAATTAGTTCTACCAAATCAATGATCGGCCATACGCAAGGGGCGGCCAGCGCCATTGAAACCATTGTCACGGCGCTGGCGCTGCACGAACATATCCTGCCGCCAACGATCAACCAGGAACAGCCGGACCCGGCCTGCGACCTCGATTATATCCCCAATACCGCGCGCCCCAGCACTATTCAGGTCGCGCTTACGCACTCCAGCGGCTTTGGCGGGGTGAATACGGCGCTCCTCCTTGCCGCGCCGGAGTGGGGTGATCGGCGCCTTGCTGGAGTCCACTAGCTGACTTGCATTCTCTCCCCAAAGGAACACAGGCATGACACATCAGTCAACGCGGCGGGTCGTCATCACCGGCCTGGGAGTAATCGCTCCTAATGGCCTGGGAAAAGAGGCGTTCTGGCAGGCGACGCAGAGGGGCGCTTCTGGCATCAAGCCTATTCGGCGTTTTCCGGTCGCTGATCTTCCGATTCAGGTAGCTGGAGAGGTTGACAATTTTGTCGTTGAAGCGGTGATTGACCGGAGGTTGGCAAAGCGCACTGATCGCGTGACCCATCTTGCTCTCGCCGCCATGCAAGAGGCGCTGACTGATGCCCGGCTGGCGCTGGAACAAGAATCCCCCCATCGGGTCGGGGCGGTCATTGCCTGCACATGGGGGGGCGCAGAGTTTGTTTTCAGGGAGATTACCGCTGCCTACACGCGCGGACCGCGCGCGATGAGCGCGTATACGGCGATTGCCTGGCTTCAGGTGGCGAACGTGGGCCAGGCGTCCATTCGCTACGGCATTCAGGGCTACTGTAAAACGCCGGTGAACGATACGGTTGGCGGCCTGGATGCGCTGGGCATGGCTGCCAGCGCCATTCGGCGCGGCGCGGCGGATGTGCTTATTACCGGCGGATGCGAAGCCTTGCTCCACCCGTTCATTTTTCTGGCGCTGGCTCGTAAGGGCTATTGTGTGACGAAAGCCGATCCGCACGCCTACCGCCCCTTTGACCGCCGCGCGGCTGGTCTGGTATTGGCAGAGGGGGCTGGCATGTGCATCCTGGAGGAATATGAGCATGCGCGGCAGCGCGGAGCGCCGATCTATGGGGAAATTGTTGGCTATGGGCAAACCAATGACGCGCATGGGCTGGTCTCGCCTTCAGCGAACGGCGCGCAGTATGCGCGGGCCATGCGCCAGGCTATGCAAGAGGGAGACATCGCTCCCAACGAGATCGGCTATGTGAGCCTGGACGGGCGAGCCGTTCCCCTGTCCGATCAGGGGGAAGCGGAAGCACTTCGGCTGGCCTTTGGCGCGGCTCTTGACGGTCTTCCTGTCAGTGTGCCGCGCACGATGATCGGCCACAGCTACGCGGCGGCGGGCGCGCTGGATGCGATTACAGCCTTGCTGGCGCTTGAGCATGGCCTTATCCCACCAACGATCAATTGTGAGGAGTTGGACCCCGCCTATGGCCTCGATCTGGTGCGCGACGAAGCGCGCCCGTTCGCTCAGCCGGTGGTTCTGCTTGGTGGGCGCGGCGTCGGCGGCGCGAATATGGCGGTAGCCCTCAGAAGGGTGTGATTTGCAGCGGCCTTCCAGGCGGCGCTGCAAGTGGGATAGGAGCGCGCATGACGCTTGATTTCGATGTTGCCATTGTTGGCGCGGGGCCAGCAGGTTCAGCCGCCGCCATCATGCTGGCGCGGCAGGGCTATCATGTCGGGCTGATTGATAAAGCGATCTTTCCGCGCGACAAAGCCTGCGCCGAGTACATGAGTCCGGCGATTGAAGGCGTTCTCAAGCGCCTGGGTGTGCTGGAGCAGGTGCAGGCTAGGCAACCGGCTCATCTGCGCGGCTTCGACATCTACTCCCCGGCGGGCCGCGCGTTCCGAGCCGACTTCGCGGGCGTCACCAGACCTGACGGTAAGCCCTATTATGAATATGGGCTGGCCTTGCCGCGCTCTATTTTCGATCACCTGCTGATTGAGCGGGCGCGAAGCCAGGGCGTTGAGGCGCTTGAAGGGACGCGCCTTCAGGACTTTCAGATAAAGCGTGTCAGCCCCAGGGAGATCAGCGTCAGTCTCGCTGTGCAAAAGACGCAGCCCGCGAGTGGTTCACGTGAACCGCTCGCCAGTGTTTCACGTGAAACATCAGCGAACGCTTCCTGTAAAGCATCGGATGGTCCTTCGACTAGCCCTGCCGCTGGCGTCGAGAGCAAAGCGACGGCAGCCACGACCCTGCGGGCGCGGCTGCTGGTGGCCGCCGACGGTGTGCATTCGCTGATTGCCCGGCGGCTGGGCGTGCAGCAATCTTCCGCGCGCCAGCGCAAGATCGCGCTGGTCACACACATGCGCGGCATTCGTGATCTGGGGCTGTACGGCGAAATGCACGTTGGGCGCGGGTGCTATGTGGGCCTGGCCCCGCTGGAGCCGCCAGCAGTTGGCGACCTCTGCAACGTGGCGATTGTGGTTGATGAAAGCGAAGCGCCGCGCCTGGCCGGGCATGTTGACGCTTTCTTCGATGAGGCGCTCCAGGGGTTCCCGGCGCTCGCCTCCAGGCTGGATGAGGCGCGGCGCACAAAGGGTATTCTGACGGTGAGCCGATTGGCCGTCAGCGCCCAGCGTCTCTCTACTGATGGAGTGATGCTGGTTGGCGATGCGACGGGCTTTTACGATCCCTTCACCGGCGAAGGCATGTATCGCGCGCTGCGCGGCGCTGAACTGCTGGCCGGAGTCGCGGGCGCGGCGCTGGCGGCTGGCGATTGCTCGGCGGAGCGCCTGCGCGCCTATGATCGGCTGCATCGGCGCGAGTTTGCGGGCAAGCGCCTCGTTGAACACATCGTTCAGGAGTTGATCGCTCGCCCCTGGCTGTGCGAGCATGTCATGGAGCGGTTTGCCCGCCGCAAACACCTGGCCGACACGATGATGGGCGTGACCGGCGATTTTTTGCCGCCGTCCAGGGTGCTTTCGCCCTTCTATGTGGCGCGGCTGCTGATTTAAGAAAGTATTTGAATAGCCTTTAGGAGGACTGAGCATGCAGAACCCCATCACGACCATTGACCTGGGACACAGTAGTTCACCAGACGCCGTGCCGACGCCCTGGGAGGAGACCCGTCGCGTGCTGGAAACCGCTGAGATATATTGGCTGGCGACAGTACGCGCCGATGGACGACCGCACGTCACGCCCGTCAAACCCGCCTGGGTCGATGGAACCCTTTACGTCTCAACAGGGAGCATCGCCCAGAAGCTGAAGAACCTGCGGGGGAACCCGCATGTGGTGCTGACGACTGGCTGCAACCACCTGGAACCCGGACTCGACATCGTGGTCGAAGGGGATGTCGTCCCACTCACCGACGTGGCCGTGAGCGAACGCCTCTACCAGACGTGGGCCATCCAGTGGGGCGAGGGCTGGCCCATCTTGCTGCGCGATGGGGTCTTCTATGATAAAAACAGTGGGGAAACGCTTCTGGTGTTCTCGGTCACGCTCACCAAGATCTTCGCCTACGCCAGGGGCGACCAGTGGAGCCAAACCCGCTACCAGTTCTGACCCTGCTCCCACCCTCCCCGCGCGCCCTTGCTCGGATGTGGCGGTTTCTAAGGAAGTGGTTGGGAATGGGTTCGCCTTCTGCATTCCCAACCACGCTTCCTAGAGGGGTACGGCGGTGCGCCGGGCAATGCGGGCCAGCAGCCACTGGCCCACAGCGCGCACGCGCTGCCAACGGCTCGCCAGCCGAGGGCTGCCTGGCCCGGCGCTGACACGCCGCGCCTGCTCCCCCAGACGGTCACGCTGCTCCCGCTCCAAGAGTTCGCGCTGGTGGGTTCTGGCGACCGACAAAGCATTTCTGGGATCCTCAAACAACATGGTCCTGCTCCTCCTTCAAGCTGAAGCGGGTTCACCCGGTCAACCTTCGGTCACGGGGCTGCCCTGCCCTGAAGCGCCCTCCCCGCCGGGGGAGGGAAGAGCGGCGCTGCGGCAGGCGCGCCCCACCTCATCTTGGTCCTGCCAGCGGCGCTGGGCCGGGGCTTCACTCCTCCCAGGGGCGCGGAGCGTCGAGGAACGCTCCCGGCAGGTTAGCTGTAAGGCGGTCACGACTCGCTTGCAGCGCCGTCCTGATACGAGTGTGCCTGAAAAAGCGCCCAGGGACCAGGAACAGTTTTTGACATTTGCTGGACTTTTCTTTGACTTCTGGAGTTCCACCACCTATCGGGGGTTGCCACTTGTAGCGCCGCCATCTTGGCGGCTGGACGCTGGCCTGCTGGTGTGTTGGCCCGCAGGGCGAACGCTCGCCCTGGCGCAGCGGTGGCCGCCTGGAAGGCGGCGCTACAGGTACCATGCCTCGCTTGCCAACACCTCATTTTTGCTAGAACCGACTTCTGGCAGCAGATTGTCATTTTTGCTCTGCTCTGTTACACTGAGAGCAAGGCGCCTCTCTTGGGTTTAGGAGTTGAAATGAAAGGCGGCACAGGCCGCGCGTTTCGAGCAAGGAGGGGGCATCTATGAAGCACGCTGAGAAGTTCGTTCCGAATGAACGCCTGCGCCACGCGCGCGACCTCAAAGGCTGGTCCCAGGCTGAGTTGGCCGAGCAGATCGGCAGCAGCTTCGAGATGGTGAGCCGCTGGGAGCGCGGGATCGCCGTTCCCGGCCCCTACTATCGGAAGCGTTTATGCGCGGTTCTAGACCAGAGCGCCGAGGAACTCGGGTTGCTGCGCAGCCGCCCGGACGGAGCGACACCGCTCCCTGCGCCAGTGGGTGGCTTCGTGGAGTCATCCGCAGCGGCCACGCGGGCGCCTGCTGACGCGCCACTTCTCCCCGCGCCCCCAAAGAAACGCCAGCGGAGGCGTGTTACTCGCCGCACCGCCGGACTGCTCATCGGACTGGCGGTGCTGGTCATCGCGGGCGGTCTCCTGGGCGGGGCCAGCCTGCTCGGTGTCTTCCGCCAGCCTCTGCCCAGCGTGGTGCGGGGCGGCACCTGGATTGAGACCCTGCTGCATGAACCGTCGCTCATTCCCACTGGAAACAGCAACGATGGTCCTGAGCTGGATAGCGCCTTATACCTGCCGCTCTTCTCTAGCGACGCGCAGGGCGTGCTGCATCCTGCGGCGGCGCGCGAGGTACCCACGCTACAGAATGGGGGCATCAGCGCCGATGCGACCATCTGGACGTTCCGCCTGCGGCCTGGCCTGGTGTGGTCAGACGGCCAGCCCTACGATGCCCGCGATGTTGATTTCTCCTGGCGGCTCTGGCAGAACCCGGCGTTCGGCCACACCTTAGCCGACATACCAATATGGAGCGTGATCACCTCGGCGCAGGTCTCGGCAGACTATCTCTCGATCACCTTCCACCTCCAGCACGCGTATGTGCCGTTCCTCGCGTTGTGGGTCTGGGGTACGATAGCTCCCCTGCCCGCGCACTATTTCAGCCAGATGGCCCCCAAGGACATCTTCAATTCGCCCCCGCAAGTCGTGAGCGGCCCCTTCAGGCTGGCGGAGAGCAAGCCAAGCGATCACTACACGCTGGTGCGCAACCCGCGCTACTACCGCGCCCGCGAAGGACTACCCTACCTGGACCGGGTGATCTTCCGCATCGCCGATGCAGCCACCAGCCTGCGGGGCCTGCAAGCGGGTGCCATCACCGCGACCTGGGTGGATGTACCTCAGATTCCGGACTACCAGCGCCTGACCAGCTATACGCTGGTCGCCGCTCCCACTGATAACACTTACGAGGCGATATACTTCAACTTCCACAATGTCGTGCTCAGTAGCCACCTTGAAGTGCGCCAGGCGATGGCCATGGCGATTGATCACCAGGCGCTGATTCAGCAGGCAATGCATGGCTTCGCTCACACGTTGTGTACCGACCATCCGTCGGCAACCCATCCGGGCTATGAACCAGGGGCGGACTGTCCGCAGTTTAATCCAGAGGCGGCCAGGAAACTGCTGGAGGACAACGGCTGGCTCCCCGGACCAGATGGAGTGCGGGCCAAAGACGGGCAGCGCCTGGAATTCGAGTACTCGACCGCCGTCTCCCTGGTCACTTTTCGCCCCGATAGCCAGGCGATCATCCAACGCAATCTCAGGGAGATTGGCATCCAGCTTGATATTGAGAATTATGACCCTGGGACGTTCTTTGGCACCATCATGTCTGCGGGGGAAGCCTCGCCACCCAGCGGCGCCATCGCGGGCCGGTTCGACATCGGCGAGTTTGCCGATGGCTATGGCCCAGATCCAGATAACCCCATATTGGCCTGCGATCAGATTCCGCCCAAGGGGGAGAATTTTACCTTTTATTGCAATCCGGCCATTGATGCCCTCTATCAACAGGAGCTGGCGACGGCAGACCCAGGGGCGCGGCAGCAGATCTTTCATCAACTGCACGAGATCTACCTGAGCGAACTCCGGTTCATTGTCCTCTTTGGCTTTTCCGCCGTGTTTGTCGTGCGCAAGGGAGCGCACGGCTTTCAGCCTACTCCATTTGAAGGACCAACCGTCACCATCGCCGAGTGGTGGTGCGACCAGGGGACGTGTTAGGCGAGGCGGCGAGCCAGATGGCCCGCTGCAAACACACACCTGGCCGACACGATGATGGGCGTGACCGGCGATTTTCTGCCGCCGTCCAGGGTGCTTTCGCCCTTCTATGTGGCGCGGCTGCTGATTTAAGGGGCAGCGTGCGTGGAGTGCGCCATACCCTGCCCGCGCCAGCACGGAGGCTGGCGGTACACGCGGCTGCGCCTGGCCTGCGCCAGCCGCGTGTACCGCCGCCGTCCCTGGCGGCGCATCGTTGACCTGAGCGAACGTTCGCTCCAGGGGATAACGTTCGCTCAGGCGCAGCGGTGGCCGCCGAGACGGCGGCGGTACAAGTAAA
This sequence comes from Ktedonobacterales bacterium, assembly GCA_036557285.1. Taxonomy (NCBI): domain Bacteria; kingdom Bacillati; phylum Chloroflexota; class Ktedonobacteria; order Ktedonobacterales; species Ktedonobacterales bacterium. Next base: position 1,397 of record DATBHW010000041.1, on the reverse strand, counting down.
GCGCCTAGCGCCAGCGCCGCTCTTTCCACTTCAGCGCGACAGCGACACCTGCTCCAAAGACGAGAATGATGGCCGCCAGGGCAAGCCAGGCCAGCAGAATACGCTGCATGGCGTCGCTCTGGGAATAGGTGGAGAAAAGCGTGCCATGATAGGTGTAGTCATTTCCAAGTAAGAGATCACCGCCTAATTTGTCTCCATGCAAGCCCAGCGACGAGCCGAGACCGGCCATCGTCCAGCGCGTGGGAAAGAAGAGCGCCAGTACGGTTGTGACTCCATCCCTCAAGGGAATCTCGACGCCGGCGAAGATGATCTGCGGAATGAGGATGAACGGGAGCAAGTTATTGGACGTATCTTCGTTGGGAGCGAGCGCCGAAACCAATAAGCCCACCATCATGCCTGCCAGGGCTGAGAGCGCCAGGGTGATATAGGTTTCGAGCAGTACAGGGAGGAAGACGCCCTGATGCAGCGGCTCAAAGGCGTTGACGATCAGGATCAACGCGGCGCTTTGGAAGAGGGCTATGATGCCGAGCGTGACGACCTTGGAGAACACATAGGGGCCAATCCCAAGGTTCACGGTGCGCTCACGCCGATAAATTGGCCCTTCCTTCACGATCTCGCGCACGGCATTCAGCACTCCGATCAATACCGCAACGAAGGTTGTCAGGAACAAGGCTCTTTGCGCGTTGATGCCCTGACCAGGGATGATAAAATCCTGAAGCGCCTGGTCTGGGCTGCCTTTCGCTTGCGCGTATTGGACCCCCTGGGGGTCTGTCTTGAGAAAGGTCGCAATCCGGTCGCAAGAAATCGAGCCGTTCTGATTCGCAAGGCCAATCGGACCAGCGGCGGTGAAGATTTGCGGTTGGCAGAGGACTATATTGTTTGGCTCAAAGACGCCAGGGCCGATCTCAAAGCGCACCAGCAGCATCAGGAACAACGCAATGAGCGGGGCCTGCGCCAGCATCAAAAAGAGTGCGAGCCGGTTATTTTTGAGCAGTTCCAGATAACGCTGGGAGAGGAGCCAGAATTGCTTTAACCGCTTGCCGGACCTGGACCGTTTGATTACTCTGGTGGTGGGTGGCCTGGTTTCGACGGAGGTTGCTCGCTCTTCGAGCGGCGCGATGTAGGCTTGATAGTTGCTGGAGTGCTTAAAGCGATCTTCGGCCTCTTCAGGGATGTTTGGCTGCTCATCACTTGCCGTCAGGCTGCTGTAAATCTCGGCGAACTCCGTCTTCCCAAAATAGGTTCGGGCCTCTTCCGGCGAGCCGAAGTAAGCGAGGCGTCCTCCCTGCGCCAGAAAGCACACATAGTCACACACATTGATGTTGTTGGTCGCATGCGTCACCAGCACAATCGTATGCCCCTTGTCCGCCAGCTTGCGCAAGAGCACCATCATCTTG
>DATBHW010000040.1 GCA_036557285.1 Ktedonobacterales bacterium | reverse complement strand
TAGCGCCGCCGTCCCGGCGGCCAAACGTTGGCACGTGGAAACGCTGAACGTGCAGCCCTGGTCGCCAGTGAGGCGTTCAGCCGCCGGGACGGCGGCGCTCCGCTCGGTCCGGTGCGGCTTTCCGCCAGCGAAGCCACCAGCTAGGAGCATTGACCAAGACGGTCTAGAAAATTCGGGATGACCCATGTTACAGGAGATACGATTCGATGGTAACAGTCTTTATCCCCCCTGTGCTGCGAGCTTCTGTGGGCGGCGCGAAACAAGTCAGCGCGCAGGGCAGTACATTGGCCGAAGTGCTGGAAGACCTCTTTGGGCGCTTTCCCGATGTCAAAGAGCAGGTGTTGTCTCCCGAAGGCAGCCTGAACACCTTCGTTAATGTCTATGTCAATAACGAGGATGTGCGTTTCTTAAAGGGGCTTGATACCCCCATCGGGGCAAATGACAGCGTGCGCCTGCTGCCTGCGATGGCCGGAGGCCAGGGGTAAAGCGGCTCGCCTCGGTTCGCCTGAAAGCCGCACACCCCATCGGAGGTGGCTATGAGATATGCCTCCATCCTTGAGAGCATCGGCCACACGCCGGTAGTTGAACTTCAGCGCCTGAGTCCCAGGCCAACAGTCCATCTCTTCGCCAAGCTGGAGGGCAATAATCCTACCGGCAGCGTAAAGGACCGTATCGCCAAATACATGATCGAGCAGGCCGAAGCCAGCGGTGAGCTTACCCCTGATCGCGTGATTCTGGAGCCAACCAGCGGTAACACCGGCATTGGCCTGGCGATGATCGCCCGTGTCAAGGGCTATCGCTTCGTTGCCGTCATGCCCGATAACGTCACTGCCGAGCGGCGCAAGCTGCTGAATCTCTACGGAGCGAAGATCGTCTTCTCCGACGGCGCGAAGGGCAGCAACGGCGCCGTTGCGCTGGCCCGCGAAATGGCGGCCCAGGACTCGCGGTACTATATGCCCTATCAGTATGGGAACGAAGCCAATCCACGCGCCCATTATGAAACCACCGCCGTAGAAATCATCGCAGACCTGCCCGACATCAATGTCTTTGTGGCGGGACTGGGGACCGGAGGCACGTTGACCGGCTGCGCCCGCCGCCTGAAAGAATATAATTCGGCCATACGGGTTGTCGCCGCCGAACCCTTACAGGGCGAAGGCGTGCAGGGTTTGCGCAGCCTGGAGGATGGTTTTATTCCCCCCATCCTGGACCTGAAGCTGCTGGATGGCAAGATTCTGGTGCGCGCCGCTGACGCCATTCGCGCCCTGCGCGACTTAAAAGACCGTGAAGGCATCTTTGCTGGTCCATCGTGCGGCGCGGCCCTCTACGCCGCCCTGCGCGTTGCCAGCGAGCTTGAGCAGGGCAATATCCTCGTCTTGCTGGCCGATGGCGGCTGGAAGTATTTAAGCGAAGACCTCTGGACACGCGATCTGGACGCGCTGGAAGAAGAACTCGATCAAAAGCTGCTGTGGTAGGAGTAGGGTCTTGGAAAGCGATACGCCAACCGATAGACCACAAGTGATTACGCTGCCTCGCGCGGTGGTCAGCGAGATGCTGGCTCATATCCAGGCAGGGTATCCTAACGAAGCCTGCGGCGTGCTGGCAGGGGCAGATGGCCGGGTCGTCAAGCATTATCCGGCCATCAACGCCTCGGAGACGCCAGAAACGTTTAGCCAGATCGGTTCGCGCGAACTGCTGAGCATCGCCCAGGAGATCGACGACAACGATTGGACCTTTTTCGCGTACTATCATTCGCACCCGCGCACACCAGCATACCCCTCCCCGCGCGACATCGCCCTCGCGCAAGGCTGGCCGGGTACCCTCTACATCATCTTCTCGCTGCGCGATCAGGACCAGCCGGAGATGCGCATCTTCAGCATCAACAGCGCCCGCAGTGTCAGCGAGCATCAAGTGAACATCGAGCCGTAAACAAGGCCTTCGACAGCCCTTGCATTTTTTCTCGCTCCCTATGAGCGCATCCTTGCCAATCCCTCCCAGGAAACCATCGAGCGCAGGCAGAAATGCAGCAGATGTCTAGCCAGGAGTTATCAGGAGTTATAGGGAAACAGGGCTACTATCTCTGTCTTCGGCCTATTTCATCGAGTACAATGAGAGCGCCATCGTAGAGAAAATTGGCAGATTATCTGCTCTGGCAGAGTCTATAGAAGTGGAGCCGCTGGCAATCACACCGCATCCAGTGGCTCCAGTGCAAGCAATAAGAAGAAACGCCATATATTGGCGGATTATGAAGGAGAATCGGGTTTGAAAATCTTGGGGCGGATGGCTGTTTTTCCAGTGATCCCCACGCGAATCAGCCGTTTGCATGAACTGGCCTATAACCTCTGGTGGAGTTGGAATGCTGAGGCGCAGCGCCTCTATCAGACCATTGATGCAGAACACTGGCAGCGCGGCGCGCATAATCCAGTGCGCCTCTTGCGCGAAGTTGCGCCGGAACGTTTACAAACTCTGGCAGAGGATCATGTCTTTCTAAAACAGTACGATCAAGTGATGCAAGCGTTCGATGCGTATATGAAGCCGGAGCAAACATGGTTTGGGCAGCGTCATCCAGACTTGCTCAATCAGAGCATTGCTTACTTTTCTATGGAGTTTGGCTTGCATGAATCGCTGCCCATCTATTCAGGTGGCCTGGGCATTCTTTCTGGCGACCACTGCAAAGAAGCCAGCGATCTGGGGCTGCCGCTGGTCGGCGTTGGCTTTCTCTATCCGCAGGGCTATTTTAGCCAGCGCATCAACGCCGATGGCGTACAAGAGGCCACCTATAATAAGCTGCGCTTCTCGGAAGTCTCAGCTACTCCGGCAGTCACGCCTGATGGCGTCGAAGTTGTCATCAGCGTCGATCTGCCGGGGCGCAAAGTCTACGCCAAGGTCTGGAAGATCGCAGTGGGCCGCATCTCCCTCTATCTGATGGATACTGACGTTGAACCCAATGCGCCCAATGATCGCGTGCTGGCCGCGCATCTCTATGGAGGCGACCACGAGATGCGCATCTCGCAAGAGGTTGTGCTGGGCATTGGCGGCGTGCGCGCGCTGCGGGCGTTGGGGCTAAAGCCCGCGCTCTGGCATATGAATGAGGGCCACGCCGCCTTCCTGGGATTGGAGCGCATCCGCGAACTGATCGCTGAAGAGGGTCTGACCTTTGCCGAAGCCCGCGAAGCTGTGGCGGCCAACGCCGTCTTTACCACGCATACGCCGGTTCCGGCTGGCAACGATGCGTTTGGACTTGATCTCATTGATCGCTTTTTTGGCAGCTACTGGGGACAACTGAGTCTCAGCCGCGACCAGTTTATGGACCTGGCCCGCCAGGATCAAAGCTGGGGGCCTAGCTTCAGCATGACGGTCCTGGCGCTCCGCCTCTCCAATCAGCATAACGGCGTCAGCAAGCTGCATGGCGATGTCTCGCGGCGCATGTGGCAGTTCCTGTGGCCGGGGGTTGACGTGGATGAAACGCCGATTGGCTCGATTACCAACGGCGTGCATACCTCAACATGGCTGGCCCCCGCGCTGGGAGAGTTCTATGATCGCGCTCTTGGTCCAGCATGGCGCGAACATCTAGATGAGTCACAAACCTGGGTACCTATTCTCAACGCCTCTGATCAAGAGTTGTGGGCAATTCATTGCCAGCTTAAAGCTGAACTGATCACCTATGTCCGCGAGCGAGCCAGGCAGCACCGACTCCGGCTGGGTGAAGGCGCGTTGCAGATCAACGAGGCGACAGCACTCCTTGACCCGCAGGCATTTACCATTGGCTTTGCCCGCCGTTTCGCCACCTACAAACGCGCCACCTTGATTTTCCGCGACCTGGAACGTATCCGGCGCTTACTCCAGTCTTCCAGCCATCCTGTACAAATCATCTTTGCCGGCAAAGCCCATCCGGCAGACGAGCCAGGCAAAGCGCTCATTCAGCAGGTCTATCGCCTCTCGCGGCAGCCGGGGTTTGCAGGCCACGTCGTCTTCCTCGAAGACTATGACATGGATATGGCGCGAAAGCTGGTGAGCGGCGTCGATCTGTGGCTCAATAACCCCGTTCGCCCCTACGAGGCCAGCGGCACCAGCGGCCAGAAAGCCTCACTCAATGGAGCGCCCAATTGCAGCATCCTTGATGGCTGGTGGGTCGAAGGATATAACAGCAAAAATGGCTGGGCCTTCGGCGAACAACGCGAATACCAGAACGCCGAGCTTCAGGCCGAAGCCGACGCTCTGGCGCTCTATACTGTCCTGGAGCAAGAGATTATCCCCCTGTTTTTCGAGCGCGACACCCAGGGCCTGCCCACGCGCTGGCTGCGCGTCATGAAAGAAACCATCCGCACGATTGCTCCCCAGTTCAGCATGCGCCGCATGGTCAAGGAGTATACCGAGCGCCTCTATGTGCCGGGCGAGCAGCAAGAGCAGCGCGTGGCTCAGGACCACTACGCCCTGGCGCGGGCATTGGCAGCCTGGAAAAAGCAGGTCATCCAGACCTGGCCGGAGGTGGGCCTCTGGGCAAACGGCCCCACCGAAGGGCAGATTGCCATCGGCCAATCAATTGATGTCACTGCCTATGCGCGCCTCGCCAGCCTGCGGCCAGAGGATGTTCTGGTCGAAGTAGTCTACGGACACGATGAGGATGGGCGCCTCAGCGGCTCAATCTATCAGCGCATGGAGCAGGATGGTCAGGAGAGCGATGGCAGCTACCGCTATCACACGCGCATCCTCCCACAAAGCGGCGGGAGCTTTGTCTATGGGGTGCGCCTGCTGCCAGCGCATCCGGCCCTGCTAGACCGGCACGAGATGGGGCTAGTGCGCTGGGCCTGATCAGTTCTCTACCAGCGGAACTATCTGCTGACCGGAGGCGCGGCACGCCACGCCTCCGGCGTTTTATGCCTGCGCGCGCGCCGCTCAGGCTCGCTGCCGTTTGGCGGCCTCTTCACGGCGTGCCTGAAGGAGACCGAGCAGCAATGAACCCACAAGAAAGACAACCAGCATCACTTCTACCGGGCTAAATCGAATACGCCCTTTATTCATTCTAGCGGCTCCTTTCGCGCTGCCTGCCCAGGCGCATGCTCCCCAGGAGAGCGCCACACCTCGTTATACCACATCTCCCTGGATGCTTACGGCGCAAACAGCGCGGCTCAGAACAACGCCTGCTTTATTTTCTGGTGGCGATCTCTGGCCTTTTCGCGCGAGAACTCTTTCTGGCGCTGGCGTTGGCTCTTTTCAGCATTCCTGGTAGTTCGCCTGGCTATTTCCAGCCCTTCACCCACCTGGGCGCGCAATTTATCTAGGCTGCGCTCGATTGTTGTCATATGCTGGGCAGTATACGCATAGGCCCCTCGCATGAGTTGATTGGCCTGCTGCTGGCCTTCGCCCACAATCTCATCGAACTGTTGGAGGCTAAGGGTTTTAATGCGATCATCGCTCAAGATCTCTCTCGCCTCTTGCCTGGCAGCTTCTACAATCAGTCTGCCCTCATTCGCTGCCTGGCTGAGCAGTTCATCGTGCGAAGAGGTGAGCGCAGCCTCCTGCTGCGCGCGCTCGATCTGTTCGCGGGCGGCCCGCAGCAGTTCATCAATCACGCTCCGATCAACGGCGTGCAGGCGAGTAAACGGTACCCAGGGGCTTTCGCGCACATAGCTTTCAAGGGCATCAAGCGTATCGAAGACATCCATCGTGGCGACTCCTCTTGCGCCAATCCGCTCTTCCCGCTCTCTTCGAGGCTGCCAGGCACAGCCTTACAGATACCCTGCATAAAAGATGCCAGAAAAGCGTTATGTCAGATCGTTCAGTCGCCAGATCGTTTCTCCTCCTTGCGCTTCTCGCTGCGCCACGCGCCCCTCCTCCTCTAATTTCAGCAGGTGCGCGCGCACTGATTCCCCGGCAAAGCCGTGTAGTTGAGGGTCCACATCCGCATAGATGTGTCTAACCATCGCTGGGATGCCGTCCAGGCCCGCTTGCAAAGCCGCCAGAATCTGCTGTTCTCGCAGCAAACGATGGTCAATGTATTCCTGAAGCTTCGCCTGGGGCGTCGTTATAAACGGCCCGTGCGCAGGCAGAATCAGCGCCAGATCATGAGCCAGCAGACGGCGCAGCGAACGCAGGTACTCGTTGATACTGCCTTCGGGGGGAATAATCACCACCGTCCCGACACCAGCCACCAGATCACCTGCAAACAGGATACGGGCGCGCTCCAGCAAAAAGCAGACATGATCGAAGCGATGACCAGGGGTATGGATGACCCGCAGCCGGTCAGGGCCGCAATCAATGGTTTGCTGGTCTGAAAGTTCCTGGTCGGCAATAGATGTTCCCTCACGGCTCCAGGCCAGGATGGGAGCGCCGGTAAGCTGCGCCAGGGTTCGCGCGCCCTCGCAGTGGTCTGCATGTCCATGCGTGATGAGAATGCTGCTCACGCCGCCCCAAGCCTGGCCTGCCCGCGCCAGCGACTCCAGATGCCCCTGATTCTCTGGCCCTGGATCGATAATAGCGCAGCCTGCCCCCGTTCCGCCAACGAGAAACGAACTGGTTCCTGGGCCGGTCAGCGCCGATGGGTTGGGAGCAAGCACATGCCTGACATAATCGGGAAGCGCGGGCAGCGCCGGTTTCGTTGCTTCTGTTGTCATAGATCTGACCCTTATGCCTCCATCTCATCATAACCCGGCTCACCAGGGAGGCGAATAACGATATTACCATCGCGCAGTGTGGCGCGTGGGAGAATCACCGGAATGGACTGATTGCGCAGCCGCGCCTCCGCATCGGCAATACTGGTAAACACGCCCAGAGCGCGTAATTGATGGATGGTCGCAAAGACCAACGGAAAGGTTCCCTGCTTATATTGCGCCAGCGCCTCGCCTGGGGCAATCCAGGTTCCGGCAGTTGTTTCCAGTTGGTCATGCGCGGCCTGCTGCTCTTCAGGCGCGGCGGCGATAAAGAAAAAGGTGTCAAAGCGTTTCGGCAGCGCGCCAGGCGTAATCCAATGAGCAAAATAGGTGAGGCGGTCTGTCGCCAGCGTCAACCCCTCCCCCTGGGCAACAGCGGCCAGCGTCGTCTCGTTCTGTTGCAGATGGCGGCGATGCTCGGCAAATCGCGCAGCATGGCCGCTGGAAATCGCCAGAATGCGACCATCCTGCCCGGCAAGCAGCACCCCTGCTTCCTCAAAAAGCTCGCGGATCGCAGCAGCGCGCAGCCCAGGGCCAAGCGCGGTTTCCCCCAGGTGATCGCCGCCTGGGGAAATACACAGATCGGATAGAGTCTCAGCTTCGCGGTCTCCGGGCTTGACCGAGCCGCCCGGAAAGACATAGACATCTGGAACAAACTCGCTGCGAACGTGTCGCCGCACCATAAACGTCTCGATGCCGCCTTGCTGGCGATCCCGCAGTAAGACAATCGCAGCGGCTGGACGTGGTTCTACAGACATGAAAGCTCCTATTTCGTCTGGTATTTTCGTCTGGGTATCTGCTCATGGGCAGCTAGCGGGTAGAGAGTCTGGTTCGGAGATACGACCATGCTTCACAAAGAAAGTATACTACAATGAAACAGAAAGAAGCTGAAACCGAAGCCAGAACAAAAACGACGCTTATTTCCGCAGGAGGAGATTACAGATGGACTTAGGACTTCAAGGAAAGGTGGTCCTTGTAACCGGCGCGAGTCGCGGTATCGGGCGAGCTATCGCCAATGCCTTTGCGAGCGAGGGCTGCCATCTCGCCATTGCCGCGCGTGGACAGGAGGCGTTGGAGAACACCGCCGAGGAGCTGCGCGCACAGGGCGTGCAGGCGCTGGGCGTGCCGGTTGATCTCACCAGATCAGAAGACTGTAAGCGTCTGGTCGATCAAACGCTTCAGCGTTTCAGACGGATTGATGTCCTCGTCCAGAATGCAGGTGGCGCCGTTGGGGCAGGCTTTCTGGAGACCACCGACGAGCAATGGGAGCAAGCCGTCAACCTGAATATCATGGCAACCACGCGGCTCTGTCGTCTGGTCATTCCACGAATGCGCGAGCAGGGCGGTGGCAGTATCATTACCATTTCATCTATTTATGGCCGAGAAGCCGGAGGCCGGGTGGTCTACAATACCACCAAAGCAGCGGCCATCAGCCTCACCAAAGCACTGGCCCGCGAATTTGCCCGCGACCATATCCGCATCAACAGCGTCGCGCCCGGTTCGGTCATGTTCCCAGGAAGCTCCTGGCACCGGCGGCAGAAAGCCGACCCCGCGGCCATCGCGGCGTTTGTGAACGATGAGCTTCCGCTGGGTCGCTTTGGCCGACCCGAAGAGATTGCCAGCGTCGTGGTCTTCCTCGCCTCTGACCGCTCCAGTCTGGTTGATGGGGCTTGCCTCAACGTTGATGGCGGACAATCGCGCTCCAATATCTAGCTACCGCAGACAGCGAATCGGCTGCTTGCGGTAGCCGCAGGCTCAGCTTTCGGCCTCTATCTGCTGGGATGAAGCGCCCGCCTGTTTGGATACCTCTGCGCCCACCTGCTGCGCTTCAGCGCCCGCCATAAGCAGCCCCAGGCGCTCCTCAGAAACTTCTGGAGACTCTACCCCCACGATATGTCCTTCATACATCACCGCAATGCGATCAGAGAGCGAGCGGATTTCATCCAGTTCAGCCGAGACCAGCAAGATCGCTACTCCAGCATCGCGCTGGGCGACCAGCCGACGATGAATAAACTCAATGGCCCCGATATCTACGCCGCGCGTTGGCTGCGAGGCCACAAGCACCTTCGGCTCAGAAGACATTTCGCGCGCGACAATAATTTTCTGCTGATTGCCGCCAGAAAGCGCCTTCACCAGGGTTGTCGGCCCAGGCGCGCGAATATCAAATTCGCGGATCAGCCGAACGGCCCAGCTCACGATCTGCTTGAAGCGCAGCAGAATACCATTGATCGAGAAGAGGGTCCAACGCTGGCGGCCCAGAATCAAATTATTGTCGATGCTGTAGCCCAGGACCAGCCCACTCCCCCGTCGGTCTTCGGGGATATGAGCCAGCCCGGCCCGGCGTACCTGCCTGGCGCTGAGATTCGTCACATCCCGATCTCCCAACTCGACCTTGCCACCTGTTGCCCGCCGCAGCCCGGTAATCACCTCCACCAGTTCCGATTGCCCATTGCCTTCGACGCCCGCAATCCCCAGAATCTCCCCCGCGCGCACGTCAAAGGAGACGCCGCGCAAAGCCGCCAGGCCGCGCTCAGAATCCGCCGTAATATTTTCAACGCGCAGCAGCACCTCGCCAGGCTTTGCAGGCGGCTTATCAACCCGCAGCAGCACATCGCGCCCAACCATCAGACGCGCAATCTCTTCTTGCGAGGTCTCACGCGTAATCAGGTTGCCCACCACCTTCCCGCGCCGCAGCACCGTCACGCGATCCGACAATTCCAGCACTTCGCGGAGCTTATGGGTAATAAAGATAATCGTCTTGCCTTGCGCCACCAACCCCCGCAGCACAGCGAAGAGTTCATGGGTTTCCTGGGGTGTCAGCACGCCAGTAGGCTCATCCATAATCAGAAGGCGTGCGCCACGATAGAGTACCTTGAGGATTTCGACGCGCTGCTGCTGGCCCACCGAAAGCTGGCCGGTAATGGCGCCAGGATCGACATGCAGCCCATATTGTCTGGTCAACTCGTCAATGCGATGAAGCGTCTCTTGCTGGCGATAGGGGCTGTAGACGCCGCCAGGTTCATAGCCCAGCACAATATTCTCCGCCACCGTCAGGGGTGGGATGAGCATGAAATGCTGATGCACCATCCCGATGCCCAGGCGAATCGCATCGCGTGGCCCGCTAATATGCGTCGGTTTCTCATCAATCAAGACTTCGCCGCTGGTTGGCTTGACGAGGCCATAGAGGATATTCATCAGCGTCGTTTTACCTGCGCCATTTTCCCCCACCAGGGCATGAATCTCCCCCTGGCGCACGCTGAAATTGACATCATCGTTGGCGATCACGCCCGGCCAGGCTTTATGGATATGGCGCATCTCAACAGCAAGCGGCGCCTCGCTCACATCCGACTTCTGAACCTCAGTAAGTTCCTGCATGCGATCTTCCTTTTCCTATTCGCCTTTTCCTATTCGCCGCCGGGTTCATAGGGAATGCCATCAGCGGCGGGCGCTGTAGCACGCCCAACTACACCAACCAGCGCCACGATGGTCAAGATATACGGGACCGTTGCCACCAATGAAGGCGAGTGCAGCGGTATATCCACGATGCCTACGCCAGTCGCGGGCAGCAAATTGACCCGGCTCTGGAGCGCCTCGCCCAGACCAAAGATGAGGCAGGCGAGCGCCGTATTCCAGGGCTTCCACTTGCCAAAGATCATGGCTGCCAGGGCGATAAAACCAGCCCCGCTGGTAAGATTCGGGTTAAAGATCTGATCCACACCCAGCGCCAAAAACGCGCCAGCCAGCCCTGAGAGCAGCCCGCTCGTAATCACGCACCAATACCGAATCACCCGCACGTTAATGCCAGCCGTATCCGCCGCCTGGGGGTGTTCCCCTACTGAGCGAATGCGCAGCCCGACGTTCGTATGGAAGAGGACGTACTGCATCGCCAGCAGCACGGCGATAGCGATATAAAAGACGACATTCTGTTGCAGGAAGGCCGGCCCGATAAAGGGGATATGGCTCAAGCCCGGAATGTCGAGGTAGGGCAGCGTCAACTGCGCGGGCAAAGTTGAAACGCCGTTCCCATTCGTAAAAAGGGGCAGGAGAAAACCCGTCAGCCCCAGCGCAGCAATATTAATGGCAACGCCGCTGACAATCTGGTCCGCCTTAAACTGAATGGAGAAGAAGGCATGAACCAGCGCCATAAGCCCGCCAGTGAGGATCGCCACCAGCACGGCAACAACGACATTGTGCGTACTCAGCACCAGAATGGCGGAAAAGAAAGCGCCAGTGAGCATCATCCCTTCCATCGCAATATTCACCACGCCGCTGCGCTCCGAAATCACGCCGCCCAGCGCGGGCAATAAGAGCAAGGCCCCAAATTGCAAGGCTGGACGCCAGAGGTTATCAGAAATGATGAGTTGAAAAAGCTGAGATAAAAACATGTTTTTCCCTCCTTACAATATTGAACCCGCTGCATCATCGTCCGCAGCCTCTGGCGCAGTTTCCGGTACAACTGCCGCTACTGTGCTGGCGAGCGCCTCTGTCGTGGGAAAGGCTTCAATCAAGAGCGGAGGGCTGCTGCCTTGTCTCAGGCGGTTTTTCATCACTCGAAGGCCAACAGCAAGTAAGAGAAGAAGAATACCAGCAATATAAAAGACTAATAAGAAGGCAAAGAGCGGGTCGGGATCAACGCTCTGAATCGCGCTCACCGGGGCAGTAAGCGGCACAACAGGCTGCAACGAAATCAAGGAGACGATGAAATAGCCCAGCAGAGCCAGGGTGGCAACGACATCAACCAGGACGAACAGTCCAAGGATGATCGCTGGCAGCCGCTCCATTGATGAGCGCATCCCCGTCATTACGCTGGCAAACAAACGTACAAGCGCGGCGCGAAACTGCGGGATGATCTGCCCGGCGATGACAAAGAGAACCAGCGCCTGAAACGAGAATTGAATCAATTCCACATGGACCGCGTAGTTCGATGGCAACGACGGAACAGCATTGCTCGCCAGCCGTGTGGTGTCAGCCTGCATCAGGCTTGCTCCCTGGGTAAGCGCCGCGAACAGAAACCCCGCCAGCAGCACGCCGATTGGCCCATTCAGACCAAGCAGCGCCACGGAGATGGCATCGAAACCCGTCGGGTCAGTTGCAAATGTGGTGTCGTTGATCGTATGCGTCAGATCAGGCCCCATCACCATCAACGCGCCGGCAACGCCAGCAAAAGCCCCAGCAATCAGCATCGTCACGGTGATATTGCGGCGGACGTTAATGCCCGCATAGCGTGCCGCTTTCTGGCTCTGCCCAACCGCGCGAATCTCATATCCCAGTGTCGTGCGGCTCATCACAAACCAGTAGATCACCACCCCGGCCAGGGCCACGAACAGCCCCAGATTGACCAGATAGCTCTCCTCGTTCGCAATCGTCCCAGGGAGAATCCGGTTGACTATTTGTGAGAGCAATGGCAGCGACGCATTCGGCCCCAGCGGCATAGACGCAGGCTGGAAGTCTACCCTGATGCGCCCGATCCCAGGCAGACAATTATTCGTACACTCGACAAGATAGGCGCTGAGATAATATGCCACGAAATTCAGCATAATCGTGGTCACAACTTCGTGCGCGCCACGCCAGGCTTTGAGAATCCCCACAATCCCGCCCCAGATGGCCCCGCCAACCAAACCCGCCAGCAAGATCAGCGGCATCAGCACCCATCCAGGCGCCGCAGCGAATTTCAGGCCCACGATGACGCCCAGTGTCCCACCCATAGCGATCTGTCCCCCCGCGCCAATATTGAATAAGCCAGCGCGAAAGGCGATTGCTACCGAAAACCCCGCCAGCACAAGTGGAGTCATCTTATCCAGAGTATTAGCAATATTCACCGGACCGCCAGCAGCGCCCCCAAGGAGCAAGCTATAGGCGCTGGAGGTGATATAAAAGCGATCTGCGATGCCAAGTCCGGCAGGCGCCGTAATCATAATGAGGAGACTGCCTGTCAGGGTCATCATAAGAATGCCAACCAGAACCGCGCTCAGCGGTGGGGTCACTCGCAGCGCCCATTGGCGGGCGCGTTCGCCTAATCCGACAGCGGGAAGTTCCTGGTTGTCTGCTGGCCGCTCAAGAGTGGGCGCTGCCATGACATCCTCCTCAAAAACCAGATAATTCATCTACGTAGCAGGGGAAAACCAGGCGATGCGCTGGAAGCTGCGCTTCCTATCATGGTGTGTATAGCAAAGAGACATCAATGTAGATGGCTGCTGTTTGCAGACAGGTGGGCCGCTTTGCAGTGGCCCACCTGTCTGTCGGTTGAGATCAGGCTATCGCCATCTCCTGATCTCCCTCGTTCCCTTCTCTGCCTTGCGGCTTAATCAGGCCACAAAGGCTTAACTAGAAGCGCAGCTTGCAGCCGGAGCGCAGCTCGTGGGAATAGTAATTGAGCCATCCTTGATCTTCTGGACGTACTGGTCCACCACTGGCTGCACATTCGATGGGACTGCGCTGCTCAGCGGCGAGGCGATCACGCCGTTATTGCTCAGATCGAACTGGTTGTAACTGAGCGGATCGCTCGGATACTGGTCTTCCTCGGTCTGGTTGATAATGGTTTCCACGGCCACATCTACGCGCTTCTGGGCGCTGGTGATGATGCTGGCTGGGTGCAGATAGCCCTGATCGCTGTCAACGCCAATGCCATACACGCCGTCGGTATCCGCTGCGTTCAACGCGCCGATGCCGCAGTTACCCGCCACCTGGAAGATGATGTCCGCCTTCTTCTGCTTGATCATCGCGTCTGCCGGGTCCGCGCACTTCGACGGATCGGTGAAGTTATTGGAGTAGGAAACGATGACCTTCACATTCGGGTTCACCTGCGTGGCGCAGTATTTATATCCCGCAATGTAGCGCTCCACCGCCGGAACAGGGATGCCGCCAACCGCGCCAATCGTTGACGCGCCCAGCAGCTTGGGCGCCGCGGATGGTCCGTCCAGTTCCATCTGGCCGGCTACCACGCCCACCAGACATCCGGGCTGCTGTTCCTTGAAGAGCAGCGGCACCACGTTCTTAATATTCGTGTCGCAGGTGCCGTTCGCGTCCACTGCCGCGCACGAATCAACCAGGGCAAACTTTTTGTTGGGGAACGTCTTGGCAACCTGATCGATGGCCTGCGCCATCAAAAAGCCGACACCAACGACCAGATCATTCGTCTGGGCCGCCGTCGTCAGGTTCTTGATGTAATCATTCTGGCTTTGCGTCTGAATGACTGAGTCCTTGAAGTGATACTTCGCTTCAGCCCTTTCATACCCATCATGAGCAAGTTGATTGAAGCCTCGGTCATTGATCTGACCAATGTCTGTCACCAGGCCCACTTGAAACTTGGGCGCCGTGGTGGTGGGGCCGCCAGGAGTGCTCCCACAGGCCGATAGCAACAGCAGCACAATGAGTGCAGGCGCCCCAAGTAGGGCCATTCTGAAACGAGATTTACCCATCTCTGCGCTTCTCCCTCTTGCCGGTCTACGTGTCTTTTTTGCTTGTAAGGATAAGGAGTATCGAGGTGGGGCATTCCTGCTGAGCCAGGAGTGTTCGTAGTATCAGGAAAGGATAGAAAACCGCGACCTGGCAGGATAAACACCCACCTGAGTTGATTTGGCTTCTTACCGGCGGCATTAGTATAGCAGGAAGCTCTTCCGAACGCAATAGCTGAGAGAGCAATTTCAATAACCTCTGCAAAAAGCCATCGAGCGACCAGAGGTCTCCCTTGCTTCTCGCCAGCGGCGACTCCACATGATACACTGATCATAAAGCATACTGCGGCCAGTTGTTCCTCGCAGTGGAACAAACAGCAATCAGCAGAGCAAGCGCCCTTGTATGCTCTTTACAAAGCTCGCCAACGCTTCTTGTCGGATTTGCATGCTTCATCATCGTGACCAGACAGAAAAGCGCCCAGGCAGCAAATAAATCATTGAGCAGCCCTTTCCCATACAGAGGGATCATCGCTATGAGCCAGGCATTTACCTTATCCGAGAACAGTTCCTACCCCTTCACCAAAGTCCTCTACAACGTCGCTGCTCTGCGGCGGTACGCGCAGCAGATCGCGCGCCTCAGCGCAGCAGCGTCCCCCAGCATCGAGATCATCACGCCAGCCGCCAGAGCCGCCACTGCGCCGCTCCTGATAGTATCGGCGTCATTTAATCCCCCTACCAGCGCGCACCTGGCGCTGGCAGAGGCCAGCCTGCAAGCCATCCCCCAGGCCAGCCTCTATCTGGCGCTGGGTACCACCATCATCAACAAAGAGCAAACCGAACGCGCCACGCTTCTTGATCGCCTGCTGCTCCTCGATCAGATCGCCCGTCGCAACCGGCAGATAGGCGTCTTATTGATGAATCAGGGCCTTTATGTCGGGCAGGCAAAGGCCGCTCGCGCGGTGTTTCCAAAAGCCAGCGAGCTTGTTTTTGTCGTTGGGTACGATAAGATCGAGCAAATCTTCGATGCCCGCTACTATCAGGATAGGGATGCCGCGCTCCATGAACTGTTCTCGCTCGCCAGTTTTCTGGTCGCGCCGCGCGCCAGCCACGAAGCCGCCGATGTTGCGGCGTTGCTGCGCCAGCCCGGCAACCAGCAGTATCAGGCGTTCGTGCGCGTCCTCGCTTTTCCAGTGGCGTATCGAGAGGTTTCTTCCAGCCAGATTCGCGCAGCGTTTCAGGCCAATTCGGCTGATCTAAGCGTTTCCGCGCTCGCTGCCCTGCTTCCGCCAGAAGCCCTGGCTTTTGTTAACGAGACTGGCTGCTACTCGCCTCCACAGGAAATCGCGGGGGGCGAAACGATTGATCGCTATGCGCTTCGCACGACATTGATCGCTCGCCTGCTGGCTCTGCCAGAAACTGACCAGCAGCCCATTGCCCTCCAGAAGCTCTTTGAGCTTGCCGCCAGCACTACCCCTGAAGGTCGCCAGTTACGTCGCTGGTTAAGCCAGCCAGAGGAAGCCGTATCGCCCACCGATTTGCGCTCTTTCGGCTAAAGAGCGCGCCGCCAGCCTATCATGGTGTGGGGTTATTGACGCAGCCCAATCGGGCAAATGGGCTGGAAAGGGCAGGCATGGCACTTACTGGGAAGCTGATGCGTCAGCGTGGGCGGGTGCTGCTCATCGCAGTGTTCCATCTCCGCCAGCCGCCGCGCCACTTTGCGCTTCAGCGCCTCGCTGTACTGGATAGTAAAATCTTTGTTGGCATAGCGCAGCACCCCATAGGTGGGAGGCCGGTCATAAAGGTCTTCGAGAATCACGAAATACGCCGCCAACTGCATCACATGATGGCGCTGGGCCTCTTCGCTTTCTATAGTAAGCTTGAGTTCAACCGGAATGGGCATCCCCTCTGGCGAGAGGATAACATAATCGGGTTTGCCAGAGAGCGGATAGCTGGTTGCCAGCAGCGGCTCACCTGTGCCATCAACGCCCTGATAGACAATTCTGCCCTCCGGCAACTGCTGGGCAGCCTTGCGCTCCTGTCGGGCAGGGCGAGGCTGCCGCCGACGAGCGCGGTGTTCATTGAGCAGCAAGATCAGCAGAGCCGCCACCACCACAGCGGCCAGGCAGATCAAGGTCACGCCTACCGGACCGGCTGCCCTATGCGCCGCCCCCAGCGCACCCGATGAGAGGGCCTGATGAAGCATGAAAAGCTCCAGCATTATTGCAGCCATAGCAACAATCCAAGGCCAAGCAGTACGAGCGTCAGCACGACTAACCCGGCAACGATCACCATAAAGATGCGTGGCACTGGCGTTACCACCGCGCTTTTATCAGCCTGATTTGCCTGGCGCTCTGCCCTGCGCTGTTCTCGCCCCTGGGCAAACAGGTTCGCTCGTTCGATAAGCCGCTCAATCACCTGATATTCAGGCAACGCGGGCGCAGAGGACTCATACTCATCCTCCAACTCTTTCAGGCGCTGCGTCAATTCTTCTTCATCGGCCTGGGCTAGCTCGCTGACCTCTTCATACCACCAGGCCAGCGGGCAGTATTCAAACTGCGCCAGATCGCTCGCCGAAAAAATACGCCGCTGTTCCATCATGTATATCTCCTCAGCCTTCAAGAAGAAAACGTATGGCGCATCTTGAGCGCGACCTGCAACGAGAGTCGCGTATCGGCATCCTCCAGGTCAATCTGTAAGACCTCTTGAATGCGCTCCAACCGATAGAGCAGCGAATTGCGGTGAAGGTGCAGCCGCCGCGCCGCTTCGCTGAGGTTGCCGTTGCAGGCAAAATAGGTCTCCAGGGTTTCAACCAGTTCATTGTCTGTGCGGCGATCATACTCCAGCAGCGGGCCAAGCGCCTCTTCATAAAACGCATGCACATCTTCGGCCTCATCCAGATGAAAGAGGAGCCGATAGATACCCAATTCGCCAAAGTAGGTGACAGGCTGCCCGGAGAAAAGACGCCGCCCAATCATCAACGCCTGGCGGGCCTCCTGATAGCTGCGGGGAAGTTCTTCAGGACTCAGCGCCTGCCGTCCCACCCCGATGCCCAAGCCCTCCTGGGCGCGCCAGGGTTCCAGTCGAGACACTAGTTCATGCAACCGGCCCTTGAAACGCGACAACATGCCACTCTGCCCGCGCTCTTCCTCAAGAGGAACAAGTAAGACCAATTCAGAGGAACGCATCTGCGCCCAAACGCCCGGAAAAAAGTACTCGGCTTCGGCCATCATGCGGCGCGCCCAGAGCGGAATATCCGGGGATTCACCCTGAGCCTGCTCATCCTGCGGCGCTGATCGGCGGGCAGCAGCCACCAGCGCCAGCGATGAGCCGCTCAGATCATGACCAAGCTGCCTGGCCCGCGCCAGCGCCTGCCGATAATCGCCCGCAGTCCCCGTCAACAGTTCATCAAACACATCCCCATGTAGCCGCTGCTGCACCTCCGCCAACTCCTCCACACGCGCCAGCTCAAGCGCAATCAGTGGAGCAATTTGCGCGAGAATCAGGCGATCCAGGGCATCAACCTGCGGGGAGAGAGCCACCAGCGAGAAGTAGCCTGCAACGCCGTGATGGAGGCGAATCGGCGTGACCAGTCTTGACAGACCAGACCCGCCAAAATCCTGACGCTCAATCAGCGGGTGCAAGCCGCGCTGGTTCGGTCCATCAAGCGGAGCCACAGGATGGCCGGGAAAGAGGGATTGCGCCGGATGCACCGTAATCAGCCGCTCAAGCTCTTCTAGATTCGCCCACTCAAGGTCAGGCGGGAAGACAGCGTGGAGCAGCCCGCCAGCGGCATCTTCCAAAAGCGCAAGTTTATGCAGGGAGAGCGCCAACCGCTCGATCATCTCGCGCACCCCGGCGCGCCGCAGGCTCAGCGCCAGCAACTCCTGATAGACCTCATCGGCTCGCTGCTCGATACCCCCGCGATGATTGACGACAAAAGCAATAATATCGCGCTCAATATCCGTCAGTGGCGGCTGGCGCGGCAGAGCGATCAAAGGCAGCGAGCGTTCATTGGCAAGCGTAATCGCCTGCTGCGCGTCATCCGAGAGATGCTGCTCCTCCAGGCCAGCAATTGCCACAGCCGCCACAGCCGCCTCATCCAGACTCAGTACGACTTTCGCCAGCGTGAGCGAGCCGTCCACTTCCTGCAACGCGCTCAGGGTAGAGAGCGAGAGCAAGGCAACCTCGCCTCCCCGCAGCGCCTCAAAGGCGGGATGGCGTGTGTGCATGGTCGCTGCCCAGCTTACCTGGCGTTGCAGGCCACCTGCGCCACCGAGCAGCTTTGCCGTTGATGGGAAAACACTCGCCAGGAGGTTACTCACGCTCACCATAGAAGCCAGATTCCTGACAACAGCATATGCCACATGACCGCTTTCTCCTCGTTCATGTGGCATGCGAACAGAGATTTTACATTCTACTTCAAAGAACGCAGCACCGTGAAATGAAGACTGGAAACGCCACCGGCTCTCTAACGGCGCGGCAAACTGCCAGATGAGGTGCGCTGCTGCTGCTTCAGCTTTTCTTCATACTTCTTGCGCTTTACACGATGTTTTTTCCAGGCCACACGCTTGGTCTTGTTCATGAGTCCGCTCTCCTGCTTTATTCCATATCACCGGTATCGGTTTCTTCAAAATCGATCTCCGGGATGTCTTCGGGTTCCTTGTCGCCTTCCCCGCTGTAGTCGCCGTCCTCCCCAAAGTCCTCATCATCATCACGATCATAACGCAAGACGCTATCCTTGATGTAGGGACGGATGGTCTCGCCGGTCCCCTGGGCTGGGAAGCTCACTCGCCCAAGCATATTGGGATGCTGATAGATTTCCCGTACAATGATCCGCACCTGGCGCTCGGTCAGGTCCGTAATCGCGGCAGCATATTGATTGCCACCCTCCATAAAGTTGATCAGACGATTTGCTAATCGAGGCTCAACCTGCCCGATGTCCTCGCCGCGCGCGTTGCGCACATAGAGTGTACGCCCATCAACATGGAAATAGACCTGATCCCCCGAAGTCAATTTCGCCAACACTTCAGGTGGGGCAATGTTCACCAGCCGGGAAAAGCCGGTTTTGCCCGTTTCCTCGATAAACAGCCGGGGATCAATCCGCTCAGTCGCCCCCGATGGGACATGGTCGTCAACTTCATTGCTCAGGTGCGAGAGGCGTTCCAGATTCTTGCGCGCAATCATGTTGGATGGATTAATCTCCAGCGCCTCCGCATACGCCTTTTTCGCCTCGGCATACTGCCCAAGTTCACTGAGAGCCTTCCCCAATCGATTCAGCGCCTCTGGGTCATGAGGAAACTGGCTCAGGAGCGTCCTGTTGGTCGCTACAGCCTCCTCCCAGTGGCTCTGCAAAGCAAGCTTAATCGCCTGCTCGATCAGTTGCTTACGCAGCCTGATCTTTTCCTCAGAGTGAAATTGCGCTTGGGTCATCCGAAGTGGCCCTCCTCCGATGGTATCCAGTTCATAGCAAGCTGGTAACGACTTGCCAATTCCAACCTCCCGTAACTTCCAGAGCCAGGCAACGTGTGTGCTTGTTAGCTTCTCTACGCTCAACAGAGCAGCATGGAGCCGCCTATGCTGAGGTAGTTTTGGTATTATACCGCGCCCACGCAACCTTGCAAGGACCACGCCGTCGCGCGTTCAATGTGGACAGGCACAATCTCTCCCTGCGCCAGGGCGGTCTGCCCATCCACTCGCGTATCGGGGAAAAAGACCAGCTTATTCGTGCGTGTTCGCCCCTTCCATTGGATAAGGCCATGCTGCTCAACCTGCTCCTCAAGCAAAATGCCCTCGACACGGCCCACATATGGCTCATTGAGTTCGCGCGCGATCCCCTCCTGCAACTCCTCCACCAGATGCAGGCGGCGCTTTTTCTCCGCCAGCGACACATCGTCTTCCCATTTATCCGCCAGCGTTCCAGGGCGCGTCGAATAGGCCGCCACATGCACCACATCGAAGCGTATTTCCGCCAGCAGGTCCAGCGTATGCTGAAACTCTTCAGCAGTCTCACCACAGAAGCCCACAATCACATCGGTTGACAGCGACACCTCCGGCCACCAGTCGCGCAGCTTCTTGATAAGCGTGCGATACTCCTCCAGGGTATAGCCGCGCCGCATCCGCTGCAACATCACATCATCGCCAGATTGCACCGGGATATTGACATGCTCGCAGACCTTGGGCAAAGCAGCCATCTGGCGAATCATCTTATCCGTCATATGCCTGGGATACGAGGTCATAAAGCGAATGCGCTCCAGGCCATCAATCTCGCTGAGTTCAGCCATCAGATCGCCCAAGTCGGCCTCCTGATCGGGCAAATCCAGCCCATACGCCTCAACCGTCTGCCCCAGCAGCGTTAGCTCGCGCGCGCCAGCGTCAACGAGATGCCGCGCCTCTTCCAGCAACTCCGAAAGTGGGCGGCTGCGCTCGCGCCCTCGCCGATAGGGTACGATACAGTAGGAGCAGACCTTATTACACCCTAGAATAACTGGCAGCCACGCTGTCGGTCCCTTGTTCGATGTAATCTGGAGCGGATAGTGCGCCTCGCGTTCGCCTGGGCGCATGGGCGCGGCCATAGGCAGAACCGTTAGCGTTCGGCTCAACTGCGTAGCGAAAGCAGGCTGCGCGCGCTCCATATCCACACAGCCATCGCCCGTCGCCAGCGGGGTCCAGCGATCTTCCAAAAACTGCGGCAAAACATCCGCGTGTTCGACCTTAAAGAAAAGGTCCACCATCGGGTAGCGCTGCTTGAGGCTATCTACCGTTTTTTGATTGCCGATCATGCAGCCCATCATCCCGACCAGTAGATCAGCGCGCTTCTTTTTGGCATGCCCCAACAATGAAAGTTGGCCGTGTGCGCGCTGCTCCGGAGCAGCGCGGACGCTGCACGTATTTAAGATGACCAGATTCGCCTGCTCCATCGAGGGCGCTTCTTCCCAGCCAAGCCCATCGAGAATGGTGGCAACGCGCTGCGAATCGGCCTGATTCATCTGGCAGCCAACCGTCCAGATATGGTATTTTCCTCGTGCGATGTTTGCCACGCTCATAACATCACCCTCTCATTATTCCTCTGATGAACGGCTGATTTTTAGCTCCCGCGCCGGACGCTTGCGATGTAGTTCGTTCATGCTGCCGGAACGATATCCCTGGAGGTCCAGGGTGACATACGCATACCCAATAGCCTTGAAGCCTTCAACAATTTGACGGTTGATCCCTTCCTCGATCAATCGTGGAAAATCAGTCCTGCTCACTTCAATGCGCGCAATGGTATCATGATGACGCACGCGCACCTGCCGAAAGCCGAGGGCGCGCAGCAGACGTTCGGCACGCCCCACTTTTTGCAGCGCCTCGATTGTGACCGGCGTCCCATAAGGGATACGCGAGGAGTAACAGGCGAGGGCGGGCTTATCCCACACCTGCACCCCCAAATACCGCGCAATGGCCCGAATCTCATCCTTCACCAGACCAGCCTCTTGCAGCGGCCCATGCACCCCAAACTCGCGGGCCGCGCGCTGCCCAGGGCGAAAGTCGCCCAGATCATCCTGGTTCAGACCATAGGCAATAACTCGCATCCCCAGTTCCCGCGCCAATGGAACCAGCCTGGTAAACAGTTCATGCTTGCAATGATAGCAGCGATCCAGGCCATTCGCCACATAGCGCTCGTTTTCCATCTCATGCGTCTCTATCTGCATGATACGAACGCCCATTGCCTCCGCATTGCGCAGCGCCTCAACAGTCTCCGCATCTTCATAAGCAGGTGAAGTAGCAATCACGCCCACCGCGCGCTCACCCAACACATCCGAGGCTACTTTCAGCAGCAGCGTGCTATCTACACCACCAGAATAGGCTACCAGCACCGACCCCAGATCGGCCAGAATAGCGCGCAAACGCTGATATTTCTGCGCAATCTCAGGTGGTAACGCTTCACGCGCCGCTGCATTAGTTGAAACCGCTGACATCATAGACTCCTGACCAAAAAGCTCGACCTATCTCTTGACTTTCCATTGTATCACGTAAACGCCGCGCTCGCTTCTATCCTGGCGAAGAGGGTTCCACCAAAAAGCGGGGCCACTTGTAGCGCCGCCTTCCAGGCGGCCAGCGACCAGCCGCCTGGAAGGCGGCGCTACAAGTAACACGTCTCGCTTGCCAACATCTCATGTTTGGCGGAACCCCTCATTCCAACATCTTCTTGAGTACTTGCAGACGCCACAGTGGCGACAATTCATCAGGATATGATAGAAGAGGGGTTCCAGGCAAGTATTACCGAAAGCGAAGACAAAGAGGCTTCTGGCTTCTGCGTAAGCCAGCAATCTGCGAGGATACCAGCACATAGCGTCACTATGGAGAGGCAGGCGCCCGCACCATGCGAGCAATCTTGCGTGGGGGATCGACGAACCAACTCCAGGCGCACTGGCCCGCCAGAGCGGCTATAGGAAGCCGCTCTGGCGGTTTTTCTTGCCCACCCGCGGCGGTCGTTTTCGCCTGCAGCGCCGCTTGAAACTCTTCCGCCGTCTTTCCGGCAAACGTAGTATAGCCGCTGCCGATATGCTGCCAGAAGTGCGCATCGCTGCCCCCCGTCTGGGCCAGCCCCCAGCCAACGTTCAGCTTCAACACCTCCTGGCGCTGCGAGCGATTGGCAGGCGAGGGATTATACACCTCAATCCCATCAAGAGCAAAACCGCGCTCCAGCAGTTCCTCGATCTTTCTGCGGTTCAAGCTGGGTACCAGACGGCCCATTGGATGAGGGATGATGATCAGCCCTCCTTGCGCCTTGATGGCATCAATGCTCCACTCCACCGAGCGCAGCATCTTGATCGGGCGCTGCACGAACAGCCCCAACAGATGCCCCTGGCGAGTCGTCACTTCAATCCCCGGAATGACGCCCAGCGAACTGCCTGACTTTTCCAGCAAATCGGCCACGCGCTTGAAGCCTTCGAGGTGGTCATGATCGGTAATGGCGATCACATCGAGCCGCCGCCGCTCTGCCTCGGCAATAACCCTGGCAGGGCTGGCTGTGCCGTCGCCCAGATTCGTGTGCATATGAATATCGGCCCTCCCCAGCAGTGCTGGGGCTTCCGGTCTTTCGTTCTCCACTGGAACTCCCTGGTTGGCCGCTTTCATCACCGGCGGCTTGTTTATAGGCGGGCAAGTTGGCGCCCGCAGCGTGTACAGAAATTGCGCCCCGGCAGGTTCTGCATACCACAGGCCGCGCAGGTGAGCATGACAGCGCCACTCTCTACGGATGTCCCTGGCAAGCGGTTGCCGCATTTGGTGCAAAACTTGCTGACTGGCGCATTTGGCGCCTGGCACACCTGGCAAATCTGCGCCCACGACCCTAACTTCGAGTAGCTTCCTGAGCGTCCCACCCCTGAAGGAGCGACGGTCACAGAACGCGGCTCAATCCCGCTCAAGCCCTGGCCGCAGCGCCGACAGAAGCGCATCTGTGGTTTGCTCATCGTGCCGCACTGTGGGCAAATCAGCACGGTGGTTTGCCGGACACCATTTGTTTCGCTGGTGAACTGCCCCACCATCTCTCCAGTTCCGCCGGTGCTGCTCCCACTGGCGGCATACTCCAAAGCCGTCGCCAGGTCCGTCGCGTGTTGAAAGCGCTGCGCGGGTTCTTTTGCCAATGCCCGCAGGATAACCGCCTGCACTGGCGCTGAGATGCGTGGGTTAAAGAGCGTGGGCGGCGGCACCGGCTCGTAAATATGGGCATGGGCCAGGGCAGTATAGTTATCGGCCTGAAACGGGGTACGCCCCGTCAGCATCTCATAAAGCATCACCCCCAGGGCATAGATGTCGCTGCGCGGCGAGACACCGCTCCCGCGACACTGCTCTGGCGACATATATTCGGGCGTACCCACCCCAGCCCCAGGGCGCGTCAGATGATGCTCGGCGCTTTCCATCACCTTAGCAATGCCAAAATCGCTCAGAACCGCCCGGCCATCCCCATCAAGCAGCACATTGACCGGCTTGACATCGCGGTGGATAATCGAACGCTCATGAGCATACTGGAGCGCCTCAGCAATCTGGCGGGCCACCGGCAAGGCTTCCACCAGTTCCATCAGATGATCCATCTGGTTCTTCAGAGTGCCGCCGCTCATATAGGCCATAACAATATACAGGCGGCCATCTTGCTCACCAGCATCATGCACCGTCACGATGCTGGGATGCGAAAGGCGAGCCATTGCCTGGGCTTCTAACTTGAAGCGATTGACAAAGTTGGGGTCGGCTGCGTAATAGCTCGGCAGCACCTTGATAGCAACTGTGCGGTCAAGATGTTCCTGATAGCCTTTATAGACGCGCGCCATCCCGCCCTGCCCCAGCGGCTCCTGAATGATGTAATGCCCGATCCGTGCGCCGATTAAATCATCCTTCAAGCGCAACCCTCATATGCTCTGGCCGCAGCCCCCAACGGCAAGACCGATAAGGGGTAGCCCATTAGCCTATCAACGAAACCAGCCGTATCGCCCATTGACCTCTATTATACAACACCTGTGCCGCAGCTTCCGTCAACAAAAGTGGCGTCCTCCAGCGCCTTATAGAAGCGAGGAGGCGCAGAGCGGTTGCTCTGCGCCTCCTCGTCGAAGGGGTGCTTTATGTGCTATAGGCCCGCTGCTAGCGGCGCACAAATGCCAGAATCGTCTGGCCGAGTTGAATCTCATCACCTTCCTGCAAGGCGCATTCGCTGACACGTTGGCCGTTGACGCTCGTACCATTGGCGCTGTTTTCATCGCGCAGGAGATAGCCGCCCATTTCATCACGATAAATCGTGGCGTGCAGTCGTGATACCGCCAGATCCTCCAGGAAAATATCGCTCTCGCGGCTGCGGCCAATGCTCACATGATCCTTGCGCATATCATAGGTCCGCCCTGGCTCTTTCCCCTGTCGCACCACGACAGAGGGGGTACGGGCCGCTGTACCCGTGTCTTTGCGCATCACCACCGTCTTATCAGCCGCGCCTTCGCTGCTTTCGGAGGTTTGCGGGGCATACGCCGTAGACTCAGGGTTCACTTTGTTGAGTTGGCGCATATCAGGTCCAGTTCGCTCTGGAGGAGGATTCACCTGCCCTGAAGGAGCCGCCATCTGTGGTCCAGGAGATTGCCAGGACGGCGTTTCGCGCTGCTCCCAACTCCCAGGTTGAGGCGCTGGTTTGGCAGTTGGTCCGTCAAAACCACGATTGCCCCACTCCCCGCCAGATGAGGAGGGCTGGCTCACCCCCCTGGCGCCTGCTGGCTCTATCGGACGACTGGAGCCTGGCCTGGAGTTTGGATCAGCCTGCCCCCATTCGCCTGCTGAGCCTGCCCCATCCCAGCCACCTCCAGAGGGACCACGAGCGGTTTGCTCCCGCGAAGCCCGCGAGGGGGCTTGATTGCCTGAGCCGCTCCTTGGGTCGGCTGGCTCTGGTTGGCCTGACCTCCAATCGGGCGCTTCCCAGGAAGGCTGCTCTCGCCTGGGTTCAACCTGCCAGGCTGACGCCTCGCGTTCGCCCCAGCCGTTCCCTGGCCCCTGACTCGGCTGCGATTGGTTTCCCAGGCCAGCCATACCCCCCTGACCACTTGGACGGCTGGCGCCTGGCTGCGCAGGTGAAGCCGCTTGCCCCCACCGATCAGGCGATTCCCCAGCGCCCCATCCGCCGTTTGCCTGGTCCCAACCTCCCTGGCCCCACTGCCCTTCGGCTTGGCTTGCGGGCGCTGCGCCTCCGCGTGGTCCTCCACGCGGAGCAAAGCCGTGATCTTCTGCCTGCCCCATCCCAGGGGCGCCTGCCCCTGACTGGTCACCCCATTGGTCCTGGCCTCGTCCACGCATGGGCGCGCCCTGCCCCCACTGATCGTTATCGCGGCCCAGCGGCTGAGATGTCGCAGCCCCCTGGCCCCATTGATCAGCGCCACGCCCCGTCGGGTAGGGCGCGCCTGCGCCCTGGCCCCACTGATCGCTATCGCGTCCTGTTGGATGAGAGGCTGATGCTCCCTGCCCCCATTGATCGTCAGCGCGCCCCATTGGGGGAGCGGCCCCCTGGCCCCACTGATTATTTTGCCCACCGGAAGGCGCCTGGCCTGCTCCCCAGGCCCACCCATCATTACCAGGCGATCCCATCTGGTCCTGGGCGCGCGAGTCTGGGCGCCCACGCCCCATTGCTGGTTCGGATGGTACCCATTCATCGGTCCCTACCCACTGGCCGCCTCGCGGCGCCGATTGGCCCTGGGCTTCCCACTGCGCATCCCGTTCCGCCGGACCCCAGCCTGCCTGGGCATCGCGGCCCCCAGGTCCACGCCTGCCGCTCATCTGCTGACGCGCGCCTCCCTGCTCCCAGGGCAGCATCTGATCGCGCGGATCGTACCCCTTGCCAGAGGGGCTGGCGTTCCCACGCGGCGCAGCCTCCCAATGCTCTTGCTCCTCATCTAATTCTGGAGCCATTTCGGCTTTCCTTGAGCCGCCACGCAGCACCATAATTAAGACAATCAAGACAGCAACGACAACAACAGCAGCAGCGCCCAGCAATACCGCAGGATTCTGAATTAAGGTACCAATATCTGCTGCTAGAACCGCAGCGCCTCCTGGCCTCCAGGCCAGCAAAAAGCCGAGGCTTCCCGATCCCATATCTGCTATCCCCCTCCGATGGTTTTACTCGCAAACACAGTCTATACAAACTTTGAAGTAAAGAACTACTAGTATCCCTCATCTCCCCCTGCATCGCTCGCCTGGAATCAAGACTTCAGGTGAGTGGGGAGCATCAGGTTTCCTCAATTATCGCGCAGGCTAAAGCGTATCTCAATATTGCCTGCCCGCAAAATATCGCCGTCATACAATTCACGCTCCTCATTTGGGCGCAGCGGCACCCCATTGAGCCGCGTCACATTGAGCGCCCGCAAATCCTCCACAAAGAATCGTCCATCATGTTGCAAAACACGGGCCTGACGCCGGGATACCATGCGATCAGTATCGAGCGTAGACAGATCAACCTCTGGATATATTTGCCGGTGAGGATCACTCCGCCCAATAATCGCCTGATTTCCCGTGAGGTAGACCACTTGCCCGGTAGACAGGAGCGTTAGCCTCGGTTTCTCCTTCCCCTGAGGGCCAGATGCCGGTTTCCCTTCACGCGGCGGAGAAGCAATAACAGGAGATGCCGACGCTTCAGGCATCTCTTCGGTGATACGGCTGCCTGCTGGACCAAATCCACTGGAGGCGGGAGCGCCAGACAGCCCCACAAGCTGCCTGAGCTCATCTAGCTCGTGGATAAAATCCGCAGGTGTCTGAAAGCGATTGGCGGGCGACTTTGCCATAGCCTTCTGAAAGAAGGCGTCAAAAGCAGCAGGCAAGTCGGAGACAAAACCGCAGGCAGAAGGGATCGGATTGCGCACATGTTTCACGACCACATCCACCGCGTTGGTCCCATCATAGGGTACCTGGCCGGTCAACATCTCAAACAAGACACAGGACAACGAATATAAATCCGAGCGAATATCCGCGTTACGGCTATCATCAGCCTGCTCCGGGGCCACATAATAGGGCGTCCCCATAAAGACGTTCGATCCTGTCAGCGTAACGGACTCCTGGGCGCGCGCCATCCCGAAATCGGTCAACTTAATGACATTTCTCGTGGTCACAAGAATATTCTGCGGCTTGATGTCACGATGCACCACTTTCTTCTGAGTATAAGCGGCGTTCAATCCTTCAGCCGCTTGCAAAGCCGCATCCAGCGCGCGCTGCGGCGCAAAAGGCGCATCGGCAATAATCTGTTCTTTCAACGTGGAGCCATCAATGTAGTCCATCACAATAAAATGGGCGTCATCATCGTCCCCATACTCCACCGGGCGCACAATATGTGGATCCGTCAGCACCATCAGGATCTGCGCTTCACGATGGAAACGCTCCAAAAACTCGCCCTGATTGGCAATCTCTGGCCGCAAGATTTTCACAGCATAGATACGATTGCTCCCCAGATCACGACTCACATAGACGGTCGCCATGCTCCCGCTGCCACGCACATCGATCAGTTTGTATTGACCATTCTTGCCCTTGATTGTGCGGCCCAGCATTGTGCGTCTCCCCCCAATCTCTCAAGTCTTATGCTCGCCCTATCGCCTCAACACGAGGAAGGTCTGTGATAGAGGTTCACTCGCGTTATTATATCAACCAGGGCTTCCAGGCGCAACAGAAAGAGCAGACCGCTCTTCATCTTCATCTAATTGGCGCTGATACACCAGGAAAAAGCCCGCATCCTCCGTTTGATAGCCTGTGCCTTCCAGCGCATCGCGCAGCATCAGCAAATTTGGAAGCGTGATCGCCACCTGCTCCAATCCTCGCTTAGCCGCCAGTTCACGCAATCCATAGGCCATGCGGCCAATCCCCTCGCTGGTCCCGTCAATATATTCAACCAACAACACCTGCTCATCAGTATCTTGCAAGCCACAAATGGCTATAGCCTGAAAGTCATCCCATTGACTTAGAGTGAATACCTGTCCACTGGCAAGCCGCTCCTGCAACACCTCGCTGGTCAGCGCCCGCGTTCGATCCCCCCAATCCACATACATCAGCCCGCCAGTCGCCGGAAAGACATTGGAGCGATCAAGAAACGCCAGCAGGGCGGGCAACTCTTTTTCGTCGGCCACCATCGGCAGCGGAGCGCCGCGAAGCTGCTCCGCAGGAGCCGTATAATGAATATATGTCCCTACCTGCCGAAACCCGCCGGAATCCAGCGCGCGCTGCGCCACCACGTTATCGAAGCGGGTTGCCAGTCGGGCAATCGTTGCCCCCATCCCCCGCGCCTCGCGCATCGCCTGCTCATTTAACTGCCTGGAAATCCCCTGGCCGCGCACAGTCGGGTCCACACGCATACCCTCAAGCCAGCATTCCCCAGGCGCCACCATCTGCATATGCTCAACAGCGACCGGGCGATCATCGAGAATAGCGACCAGAAGTCGGCCAGATGAATCGGCCAGCCACTCATCCCATACCTCGGAAATGTAATCGCCCCAATCCCAGGTATGGGCGCAGAACGCCAGAACGGCTGCTTTATCTCGCGCCTCTGCCAGACGAATCGTGAGGTCTTCCACGGCGCCCTCCTGGGGCAGCCTCCCCGCGGAGAGATCAGCGGTTCAGCAGCGCCCACAGATGATACGAGCGCCTGCCGAGCAGCAGCCCCCTTTGCTCTCATCAAAGATCGCTGCTGCTCAGCAGGCGCTCACCTGCTCTATAACCTCGTACCCAGGCTTTTCACAAAGCTAGGCCAGTGGTGAGGTCGTATTTGACGCTGGAGGAATACGGGGTATGCGATCACCATCAGGCAAATCCCACACCTCCTGTGATACGGTATCGATCTCGACTCCTGTCTCAGCCAGAATAACCATCAGTTGCTTGTTATCAATGACCTCGTGTCTGCGGAGTTCCTGGGCAATGCGATCAAGCGTCGGACGATACCTGGTGAGCAGCGCCCTTACCTGAGTATAAGCGTCCTCAACGAGGATATGGACCTCTTCATCAATCGTTTTGGCCGTCTCTTCGCTATATTCGCGGTTCCCGAACTCAGCGTTCCCGATGCCGCCGAAGGGGCTGCTTCGATCACTATAAGAAATCGTCCCGATCTTCTCACTCATCCCCCAGCGCATCACCATCTGGCGAGCAATGCCTGTCACCACCTGGAGATCGTTCTCTGCCCCCGTCGTGATCGAGCCAAGCGCCACATCCTCCGCTGCGCGCCCTCCCAGCGCCATCATGATGCGCGCCCGAAGATACTCTTTCGAGTAATTATACCGATCATCCAGCGGCGTCGATTGGGTGACGCCCAGCGCCTGACCGCGTGGCACAATCGTCACTTTCGTAACCGGATCGGAATGCGGCGTAATCAGCCCAACCAGCGCGTGGCCGCCTTCATGATAGGCCACCACCCGCAAATCTTCCTCGCTGAGCACCAGCGGGCGCTCAGCGCCAAGCTGAATCTTATCCAGCGCCTCGTTGAAGCAGGCCATGTTGACGCGATCCAGATTGCGCCGCGCCGCCAGCAGCGCCGCCTCGTTGACCAGATTCGCCAGGTCCGCGCCCACCATACCAGTCGTTGTGCGCGAAAGCTGCGTCAGGTCCACATCGGACGCCAGCGGCACGCCACGAGAATGAATCTCCAGAATC
The DNA here is from genome assembly GCA_036557285.1 of Ktedonobacterales bacterium. Taxonomy (NCBI): domain Bacteria; kingdom Bacillati; phylum Chloroflexota; class Ktedonobacteria; order Ktedonobacterales; species Ktedonobacterales bacterium. The sequence goes on along the minus strand of DATBHW010000040.1, from coordinate 145,830 downwards.
GCCCGCCGCCCCTTCCAGTCGGGCCGGTCCACCGTCACACGGCGGTCAAACCGACCCGGACGCAGCAGCGCCTGATCCAGTCCATCCGGGCGGTTTGTCGCCGCGACGACCACCACCGCCTGATGGGTATCAAAGCCGTCCATCTCCACCAGCAGCTGATTCAACGTTTGCTCGCGCTCGTCATTGGTAGTCAGACTGGTGCCACGCTGGCGGCCTACTGCATCAATTTCATCAATAAAGATGATGCAGGGCGCGTTCTTTTTCGCCTGGTCAAACAGGTCGCGGACACGGCTCGCGCCGACACCAACCAGCACCTCAACAAACTCAGAACCAGACATCGAGAAGAAGGGTACGCCAGCTTCACCCGCCACCGCACGCGCCAGCAGGGTCTTACCAGTTCCTGGGGGGCCAACCAGCAAGACACCCTTGGGAATCTTGCCACCCAGCCGCTGAAACTTGCCGGGCGTCTTCAGGAACTCGACGACCTCTTGCAGTTCATACTTGGCCTCATCCACTCCGGCGACATCGGCAAACGTCGTGCTGGGCCGGTCTTCCATAATCAGCTTCGCGCGGCTCTTGCCAAAGTTAAAGACATTTTGCTGCCCCGCGCCAGCCCGGCGAATCAGCAGGAAGATCAGGCCGATAAACAGCAGCCAGGGTACCACATTGATCAAAATCGAAAGCCAGAGGTTCCCGTCACTGCTGGACTTCACAGTATAATCGAGCGTTTGCTTTGCGGCCTGCTGGTTCAGCGTCGTCATCAGCGTCTGGTCATCAGTAGGAATGGTCGTCTGGAACTTGGTGTTGGTGGTACCATCCGAGCATTTCACGGCCTGCCTGAAATCGCCGCTCGCCTGGTCAGACTGGATGGTGACACTCTTCACCTGGCCGTCCTCAAGCTGCTGGTAGAAGGTTCCATAGGATACAGCGCAGGCTCCTGCGGTTCCCGTCCCGGTAAAGACCAGGGTGGCTACCTGCCACAGAATCAAACCAACCACAATTACAAGCAGCCAGCGCCAAACCAGCCAGCGCCCACCGCGCGGCGGCTGACCATTCGGGTTCGGCCCAGGTCGGTTCGGCCCACCAAACGGATTGGTGGGATCCGTTGGCCGATTAGGGCCATCAGAGTTAGGGCCGCCATTTGGCCCACGCACCTGTTTGGCGCGATAGACTTGCGACGGAATAATATTCATACGCCTGGTACCTACTTTCCCGGCAGAACACTCGCTACCCGCTGGCCGGGCGACCAGCATGCAACAGCAGCACTTCTCCAACTCTTCTACGACCCAGTGCGTGGAGATGTTGTACCTGCTGTCACATCCACCATCATAAAATGATCACCGTACTATGATTACTACCTCGCGCGAGCGCCAGATTACCGGCGCTTTTCAGTGCTCAACGCAGCATCACGCTACACTCATTATAGCGCATCGGGTCGGCCTTTGCACGGCCTCTTTCTTCTTTCTTCGTGGTTTCCCTGTCCATGCCAGGAGAGCAGATAGTCTTCGCCCGTGTCCTCCCTCTCTCTCTCATGTTCTCCTATTCTCTACTAGAGAGAGATGTCTCTCCAGAGAGTAATGAATAGAGAGCACGAGAGAGATACCAGAGATAGAAGCAGCAGAGAGAGCGGTATCACCAGCATCTCTCCAGCGAGAGCCATGCGGCAGTGGAGCGCGTGCTGCATGGCACAGCACACGACGAAGAAAGAAGAAAGAAGGGCCGGACGCTAAATCCCCATCACCCCCACCAACTCCTTCACGGCATCGGCTGACTTTTGCAGCGCCGCCGCTTCCTCTGCCGTCAATTCGATCTGGATGACCTCCTCGACGCCCTTTGCGCCCAGCTTGGCAGGCACACCAACAAACAGGTCTTTCATCCCATACTCGCCCTGTAAATACACCGCGCACGGCAGAATCATCTTTTTATCCAGGACGATAGAATCAATCATCTGCGCCACTGCCGCCGAGGGCGCGTAGAAGGCGCTGCCGCTGCCCAGCAGATTGACGATCTCGGCTCCGCCGTCGCGCGTGCGCTGAACAATCTGGGCCAGGCGTTCTGCGGGAATCAAGTTGGAGACTGGTACACCCGCCACCGTTGTGAAGCGCACCAGCGGCACCATCGTATCGCCGTGCCCACCCAGCACATAAGCGGCCACGTCACGCACCGAGACATTGAGTTCCTGGGCAATAAACGTGCGGAAGCGCGCCGTATCAAGCACACCGGCCATGCCCATCACCCGCCCCCTGGGGAAGCCGCTGACCTTATACGCCAACTGCGCCATCGCGTCCAATGGGTTCGTGACGATGATCAGAATGCTATCAGGCGAGCGGCTGACAATCTCCCGCGTCACCTGCGTCACGATTTCCTGATTCTTGCGCAGCAGGTCGTCGCGGCTCATCCCTGGTTTGCGTGGCAGGCCAGAGGTAATCACCACAATATCCGAACCGGCGGTCTCGTCGTAGCCATTGCTGCCGATGACCAGCGAATCATAGCCCAGCACCGGTCCAGCCTCCAGCAAATCCAGCGCCTTGCCCATCGGCATATTCGGAATCACGTCCACCAGGACGACATCCGCATAATCTCGCTCAGCGATGCGCTGGCCCAGCGTTGCGCCCACCATACCGGCCCCGACGACGGTTATCTTCTTTCGCATCTGTTACGTCCTCTTCTCAAACAGGGGATAAAAAGTAGCGACTGAAGGCAGCGCCGCCTTCGATTGTATCACACGCTACTCTTTTTTGAGCCGCCAGACCAGCCGCTGCAATTGCGTAGCAGCCGACTTCAGCAGATCACTGTTGGCGTTGGCGTCTTCCTCATCCACCTCATCCTCTTCCTCTTCTTCAACTGCTGGCTCTTCCGCTTCCCCTGCTGGGGCGGGCTGTGGGCGCGGGGGGCGCTCCGTCGGGGGCGCTGCGCCCGGCGTTGGAGGGCGCAGCACTGATTGAGGCAAGGGTGTCAGCGTAATCGGCGGCAAGGATGGATCGCCTCTTGGCCTGCCCAAAGCAGACCAGGATCGCGCCGTCGGCTGAGGGGCAGGCGCGGCGGGCGCATGCTGATTCGACGCCTTACCCTCTCCCTGTGGGAGTACAGGCTTCGGCTTCGGTTCCCCCTGCACAGGCGGCGCCTTGGGTTCCGGGTGAGACATCATCGGCGCAGGGCGCACCTGCGTGTTCTTGCGCTCTGGGGTTGGAGAAGCGAACGCAGCCCAGCGGCGAAGATCCGCCTCAAATTCGCCGGCGCTGCTGTAGCGGTGCTCGCGGTCACGCGCCAGGGCTTTGAGCAAGATCGCTTCCAGGTCCGCAGGAATGGCCGATTCCAGCTTCCCTGGCGCTTCCAGCGGCCCCATAAGAATAGCCCGGCTCAGTTCCGCCAGGTTCTTGCCAAGAAACGGGCGCTTGCCGGTCAGCATTTCATAGAGCGCCACCCCCAGCGCGTACACATCCGCGCGGCCATCCAACTGACGGCCAAGCAATTGTTCCGGTGAAACATAATAAAGGCTGCCGACCACGGTCCCCACGCGCGTAATCGTATTCACACCCGCCACGCGCGCCAGCCCAAAATCAACCACTTTCACCTTGCCCCAGCGGTCCAGCATCATATTCTCTGGCTTAATATCCCGATGCACCATCCGCGCTTCCACATGCGCATACTCAAGCGCGGCGGCCACCTGCGAGGCAATCTCCACCGCCTGTGACACCGGCAGCTTTCCCTGTTGTTTGAGGAGCTGTGTCACCGTCGGGCCAGAGATATACTCCATCGCAAAAAAAAGCAGATTTTCTGCGCGGCCAGCGTCATAGACATGCACAATATTGGGGTGGTTCAGAGAAGCGACCAGGCGAGCTTCGCGGATAAAACGCGCCACAAACGACTCATCGCTGACCAGGCTCTCCAACAACACCTTAACTGCAACCACGCGATCAAGTGTCACCTGGCGCCCGCGATAAACGATACCCATCGCGCCGCGCCCAATCTCTTCCTCAAGCTCATAGACACCAAGGCGCTTCCCTGGAAATGCTGGCACGTCTTTCTCCCTAACACCGCAATCTGAGCGCGATCTCGCCGCCCATTGTTAGCTGGCTACGCCACTCTTCTATTTCGTGTAACGAAGACCCCCTCCTTCTGTCACATTTACTCCGGCTGCCAGATTCACTCTGCTGTTTTCTGCTGCTCACTCCGCAGGCGCTCGATGATCGTGGCATCCATGCTCGTGCTTTGCTTCGCTGTCGGAAACGCGCGGCTGCGCACATCCGCCGCATAGGCCGTCACAGCGTCCAGAATGATTTTGCCCATCTCCGCATAGCGGCGCGTATGCCTGGGAGTGAAATCGGGGAAGAGGCCCAGCAGATCGTGGATCACCTGCACCTCACCATCGCAGTGCGGGCCAGCGCCAATGCCAATGGTGGGTACACTCACCCGCTCGGTAATCAGCGCGGCCAGCTCAGTGGGTACGAGTTCCAGCACGATGCTGAAGACTCCGGCCTGTTCCAGAACCACTGCGTCTTCCAGAATGGCCCGCGCCGCTGCCTCGGTCTTGCCCTGGACCTTAAAACCACCCGTCGCATTGACCGATTGAGGCGTCAGGCCAAGATGCCCCATTACCGGAATGCCCGCCTCCACCAGCGCGTGAACGGTTTCGGCGACGCGCCGACCTCCCTCCAGCTTGACTGCCTGGACACCCGCCTCCTTCATTAACCGGCCAGCGTTGCGCATTGTTTCTTCGCGGCTCACCTGGAAAGTCAGGAAGGGCAGATCACCAACCACCATAGCCCGTTTGGAGCCGCGCACCACCGCCTGGCTGTGGCGGATAATATCATCAAGCGTGACCGGCAGCGTTGAATCATAGCCCAGCACTACCATCCCCATCGTATCGCCAACCAGCAAAATAGGCACACCCGCCGCGTCCAGAATAGAAGCTGTGGAATAATCATAGGCCGTCAGCATAGGGATGCGCTCACCGCGCTGCTTCATCGCGCGCAGTTGATCGGGAGTGGTCCGCATCGTCTTTTCCTCCTGATAAAGAGATAGGCCGTCGTTCGCTCGTCATTCATGCCGTACCTCTTTGATTACTTTCTGTGTCACCATCGAGCAGGCGTTCCAGCGTTCGCAGTTGCTCTTCAGTCAGCCTCCCTTTGGCCTGCGCCAGTGGCAGGCTTAAAACCCCCAGCAGGCGATAGATCTCACGTAGCAGGGCTGCATTCGTCGGCGCATCTTCCTGCTTACGCTCCAGATACTCCAGGTGGGCATGTACTGTTCCAACGTCACCGCGCGCAATGGGACCGGTCAGGCTTTCAGGCAGACCAAGGTGCGCCAGGTTCGCAACTGTGCTGCGCAGCAAGGGGAGCAGCGCAACCAGCGCCTCCTCGCGCGAAACGCCAAAACTGGCCCACAGATCGGTGGCAGCGGCAACCAGCGCCACCGGGTAATTGGAAACCAGCACCGCAGCCAGGTGATAGGGAACCCGATCTTTCTCGCGCAGATAAACCGTTCGCCCCCCCAGGCGGCTCGCCATCTCTGCCAGCCGCGCCGCCAGCGGCTCAGGCGCCTCAATTGCAAAAGCGCATCCGGTCAGCCGCGCCAGCGCCTCTCCAGCATGGGCAGGGCGCGCCCTGGAAACACTCAAAAGGGGGTGAAAGGAGCCATAGAGCGCGCCCTGGGCGCCAGCAACCGCCAGCACACGCGCGGGTGATGCCCCGCTGCAATGAACGACTGCCTGATCAGGGCGCCAGGGAATAGCAGCAGCCACCGAAGCGATGGCGTCATCTGGCACAGCCAGCAGCACCAGATCGGCCAGAGCGGCCACATCACCAGGAGAGGAGAAGGCGCGACAGCCAGGAAGCTGCGCCGACAGCCAGGATGCCGTTGTCGAAGCGCGGCTCGATAGGGCCACCACAGGATAGCCACACGCCGCCAGCCCCCAGGCCAGGGTTGTTCCCACCGCGCCAACCCCCACCACTCCCAGGCGTGGCAGCCCTCCAGCGGTCTTGAGCGGAGAAACCATTGCTTGTTCGCGCGACATGGCGGCAGCGCGACCCTCCCAGACGGGCAGCTAATCGAGGTGAAGTACCCAGCGCTCAAGCGCGGGGTTTTACGCGGCCCTTGATAATCTTTAATCGAGATAATCTTTTAAGAGGCGGCTTGACATCGGATGGCGAAGCTTACGGATGGCGCGTTCCTCGATCTGACGCACACGCTCGCGGGTCACTTTCAGGCGGCGCCCAACTTCCTCCAACGTATGATCCTGGTCATCCACCAGGCCAAAGCGCAATTCGATCACCTGGCGCTCGCGCAGCGTCAAATTACTCAACACCCGCCGCACCTCGTCGCGCAGCAGGTGGCGGTCGGTTGTCTCCACCGGGCCAATCGTGCGCTCATCCTCAAGAATATCGCCCAGCGTATTCTCTTCCTCGTCAGAGAGCGGCGCATCCAGCGAGAACACTTTCTCGGCCCAGACCAGCAATTCACTTACCCGATCCGGCGACATACTCAGCGCCGCGCCAATCGCCTCTGGTGTTGGCTCACGCCCCAGGTCTTGATACAACTGGCGCATCATGCGCTTCACGCGCATCACCTCTTCCATGATATAGACCGGCAGGCGCACCGCCCGCGTCCCTTCGAGAATTGAGCGCGTAATGGCTTGCTTAATCCACCAGGTCGCGTAGGTGGAAAACCGAAAACCCTTGCGGTAATCAAACTTCGTAACAGCGCGAATCAGGCCAATGTTGCCCTCGCCAATTAAATCCTCCAGGGAAAGCCCCTGACCAACATACTTTTTGGCAATACTGACGACAAGTCTGAGGTTCGCCTCGATAAGCTGATTGCGCGCTTCCCGGTCGCCAGCTTCGGCTCGTTCGGCCAAGACGACCTCCCGGCTGGCGGAGAGCAGAGGGATACGAGCGATCTCACGCAGATAGAGGCGCAGGCTATCACTCTGGGCCAGGTTGCTCAGATCAGAGGTGTCCATATCACGGGCGCTATCCCGATCACGTTCAACCTCAGTCACCTTTTCCGCATCATATACCGCTTCTTGATCTTCGATGCTCATAGGGTAAGTCATCCCTCCTCTGTACACGGCGCAGTATAGCACCTGTAGCCGAGAAAGCGCAAGTAGCGCCAAGGCGCGCAGCCCTCGTGTTCAGGCAGTCTGAACCATAGCAAGCAAGGATACCAGAAAAAGCAAACATAACCTCTGCTTTATTCACATGCTCTGGCAGCAGCAAAAAGGCGCTGCCTGGCAAAGCAAAAGCAGGCAGATACGTATCTGCCTGCCTCATCGGCCACCCCGGCGGGATTCGAACCCGCATAACACGGCTTAGAAGGCCGTTGCCTTATCCATTAGGCCACGGGGTGGTATAGAACCCCGGACATATGCCCTCAGCGCCCCCTGAATTGTAGAACATGCTTCAGACGCCTGTCAAGCCGCAACCAGGCGAGCAGTTTAGCTTTTCCCTGCGTCCCGACACACTCTTTTCTTGCGCTTGCCAGCGTTCCCTTCTCTTACACTGGAGTTCCACCACCTATCGGGGGTTGCCACTTGTAGCGCCGCCTCCCTTCGGGAAGGGCCGCTTGACCGCCCCTTTGGGGAGCGGCCCTTGCGGGAACTGGGTTCCCGCATTCTCCCTCGCTGCGCTCGGTCGCGGGCCGCTGCTGTTGCCTCGGCATGCTCGCTTCCGTTGGTCGCTCGCGCGTCCCTCTTGGCGGCGCAACGCTGGCCTGCTGGCGCCGTGGCCTGGAGGGCGAACGCTCGCCCTGGCGCAGCGGTGGCCGCCTGGAAGGCGGCGCTACAAGTACCATGCCTCGCTTGCCAACACCTCATGTTTGCTAGAATCTTACACTGGCCCCTCGTTGCACAGGAAAGAATGCTCTGCTATGATGGGTGTGAGAACAGACATCCGGTTTTATCGAGTCGTGAGAGAGCGCGTGAGCAAATGATTGCTGCCATTATCCTTGCTGCCGGACAATCCAGCCGCATGGGCCAGCACAAACTGCTGCTGCCAGTCCTGGGCAAACCGCTGCTGCTGCATGCCGTAGATAATGCTACAGCCGCAGGGTTTGATGACCTGCTGGTAGTCGTGGGCTATCACGCCGACGCGGTACGCAAGCTCCTCACCAATCGTCCGGTGCGTGTAATCGAAAACACCGCCTACGCCCAGGGACAGAGTACGTCGCTGCGTGCGGGAATTGCCGCGCTGGCTCCCCAAACAGCAGCAGCGGTGTTGCTGCTGGGAGATCAGCCCCTGGTGAATCCGGCCATCTTGAAGCGTCTCATGCGCGCCTGGCAAGACACGGCAAAGCCTATCGTGGTCCCTTTCTACGGCGGCCAGCGAGGCAACCCCGTCCTCTTCGCCCGCGCGCTCTTCCCTGAACTGCTGAGTGTGACCGGAGACCAGGGGGGACGCGAAATCCTCCAGCAGCACGCCCAGGAGATTGAACCCGTATACATTGCCGACGCCGACGCTGCGCAAGACCTGGATACCTGGCAGGACTATCAGGCTCTGCTCAAGCGGCTGGAGCAAACAATCGAGTAATATTACCATCAGGCAAGTGGACCTGCTGAAAGGAGAGACTGGGTGTTTGGAAACCATGAACCCAATTCGCCAATGGACATCAAAGGCGGCTATCGTGGCCGGGCCTTTACTTCCGACCTGACAGGGCAGGAGTTCTGGCTGGTCGTTGATAAGGGCTTTCTGCCAATGGGCCTGGTCCTGGGCAACTGCATCTATTCTATGGGCGCTGTCCGAAACTGGATCGCCGGTTTCAAGTCGAACTTCCAGGGAGAAATTAAAGAATACTCCCAACTCATGTATCAGGCGCGCGAACTCGCCCTAAGCCGCATGCAGTGGGAGGCTGACCGCCTGGGCGCCGATGGGGTCATCGGCGTTGATATTAAAGTAGAATATCTGCATAACGGCGAATGGATGGAAGTGACGGCAGTAGGCACCGCCGTGAGAAAAATATATGACGTTGCTCCCGCGCAGGGACGTTTCGCCGCAGAAGTGAAGCCCTGGGTCAACCAGGAAAAGTAACAGTCGCGTCCGTCAGCAAATAACAGAACAAGAAAATTGATCTTTTGATCCCCCAAAACTCTTACTCTTATGTTCATTTGCTTGACGACGCGCCGCGCCTATGCTACGCTTGTCTCACTTGAGGCATAGGACTACAACCTGACCTCAAGGTGGCGCGTACCCTCACTATCCTGCTCAAGAACATCAAAAGCCGATACGAGCAGCATCCTGAAGAGCAAACCATCCCTGGAGGCTGGGGCGATGACCGAAAAAGAACGGCTGGAAATACAAGCAAGATCATTTGAATTTTATGCTGGCTTGATTGAGCGCGCTGTTGGGCGCGGCGCGCCGCTCCCCGTTTGGGGGCCAATGACTGCTGAGGAATATCGGCAGCAAGCCCAGGAATACCGCCGCCGCGCGGCGCAGCTGAGCAAGCAGGAGCAAGCGGGAGGCAAAAATCTGACAAGAAGAGACGAGACGCCAGCAACCTTGCAAAGAGGAGCCACGCCACGCTAGACCGCCCATCGTACCCTGAGTCCACACTGGTAGATGTCCCAGCCAAAACGGTTCTTCTTTTGTTTGCGACCACTTGACAGATATGGTAGAGTAGGGCTGGTCCGAGCGGCCAGGCAACGGAACTTCAAGAGCAGAAGTGGTTCTTGAGAACGCCTGGGAACCAACGATAAAGCCGACGCCAGAAGGCAGCACCCAACCTATCTGGTATGCCATTCCGGTGTGCCATTTTTCGCTGGGGCAGGCTTCTGGCTCATGAACACGGAAGAGATGAGGCCCACTGATCAGGCCATGCAAGCAGGGGGGATGGAGGTCATTTTAGATGACGCTCTCCATTCCCACTGCCAGGAGCAGAGGTATGACAGAACAGTTTCTCTCCACCAGTCGTTTGGGGAATGTCATCCAACTCATTGCCCTGGGGAAGCAGACGGGTGTATTGAAAGCAATGCGTGGCCTGGGATCTACTCGTGAGCAGGGTGAGGTCCATTTTATGAATGGTCAGCCAACCTACGCCGTCTTAGGGCAGATGATCGGGAACGCGGCTTTGACCGTCTTGCAGAATTGGGGTGAAAGCCAATATCTCTTTCTGGAAGGGCCGCTGCCAGAGCAAGGGCAATCACCTTTTCAATCTGACCCATTCGGACACATGAGCGACCATCCCGCGCCCCAAACCGGTCCATTCGGAGCGCGCCCGACACAGCGCTTTTCGCCAACGCCCACTCGCCAGATGGCTGGCTTTCCGTCATACACAGCCTCTCTCCCTATGAATCCAGGCCAGGGGGGCAATAATACGACGGGCAATCTATCCTATAGAGGGAACGATTCGTTCTTCTCTGGACCACTATCACCTCTACCCACACGACGCGAAGCGCTTCAGGGACAATTCATCCCTCGTCGCCTGGCCTCAATGGATCGCCTTGAGAACCTTCCACTGGATCGACGCGAGCGCATGGTGTTGCTGCTGGTGGATGGGCGCCGCAGCCTGGCCGATCTGGTGCGGCTGACACGGCGCAGCGAGCAAGAACTACAAGCAATCTTGTCACACCTGGCTGCGCTCCGACTGATCGAATAGGAATGGCAGGAATGTATTCAAAGCTGACCAGAGATGCACCACTGAAGCACCTATCAGGAAGCAATGTGGAGACGGAGTAGGCGCAATCAACCGGACTGTTTATTTGTCGCCCTGTAGGAGAAAAGAAGTATGATGCCAAAACGTTTGCGGTTCGGTATCCGCGCTCAGCTTACCTTTATCGTGTTGATCGCCGCCTTGCTGAGTACCATCGCCACGCTTTATATTGCTAACAGCGCGATCCAAAGCTATGTCATCGATCAGGCAAAAGAGCGCGAGGCGCATAATCTTCAAGTCGCCTGGCTGGTATTGCATACTGAATTTGGCGACAACGTTTCCATAGACGTGAATGACAAGCTTGTCGCTGATTCACCGCTGACCGCCAGCGCCGCCGGATTGCCTCAGGGTGCTGCACTGAACGAGAATCAGTTTTTGCCTTATCCGCTCAATAGCGATGTTGATTACGTAGACGAAGTGCATCATCTGGTCGGAGGAATCGTCGCCGTCTATCAATGCGCCGATGAGCGCGGCGATCTGACGCCAGGAGGCTGCCCCAGAATTTCCACCAACATCCTCAAAGCGGTAAATGGGCAAAACCAGCGCAACCTGGATGATAAGCTCGACCCTAACATTCTCCAACAAGTACAACAGAAGCCTGCTGACGCCCTGGTTCAGCAGGATACCGTGAGCGGTGTTGAGTATATCGCGGCGTATCAGGCCATGCGCAGCCCTCAGGGAGATTTCATCGGCGTGTTGTTTGTGGGTGAGCCGCTCGCTGGCATCCAGGACTTGATCTTTCACACCACCATTCAGCTTGCCATTGTCGGCGGCCTCATTATGGTGGTGGGCGCTATCTTCGCTATCTTGCTCGCCCAGGCAATCACTGGCACGCTGCAAACTGCTGCCCGACAGGTGAGCGCGGCTTCCACTAAATTCGGCGCCATTGCTGCCCAGCAGTCCAGCGGCTCGGCTCAGCAAGTCTGGGCCATTAACGCCATTTCGCAAGCCCTACGCAACCTTTCAGAAACAGCGACAGATGTCGCCAGACGCTCCGATCAGCTCGCGCAGATGGGGCTACAGGTGCTGCAAAGGCGTGCTGAAGTTTCTCCGACACAGATCGACTCGATCATCAACTACGTCACGCGCTCTACCCATGATATTAGCGTCCAGAGCCGCCAGCAGGCCTCCACGGTAGAACGCATGAATGGCGCAATGCAAGCAGTAATGGAGGTGGCCCAGCAAGTAGCAAGCGATAGCCAGCAGACCACAGAAGGCGCGGAGCGCCTTGAACAAGTCGTGCGTCAGTTGCAACGGCTGGTGGGGACGAATGACCTTGCAGGACCGCAGATGGACGCGCGCACAACCAACGCCGGTGGACAAAACATGGTCCCCGTGCGTGGAACAACCGGCTCACCAGGGGCAGCGGGCATGCTGACGCCATCCCCGATGATGCCCCCCGTTCGCTCTGCCCGACCATCACCGGCAGAACCGTTCTCTGTTTCACCAGCGCCCTGGCCTTCTCGCTCGCCCTCACCAAGCGGCGCATTGCCTACCCAGGCGCCTAATCAGGCGTTCTTGCCGCCGGGCGCGCGCGGGAGAAACAACTCTACCGAGCTGCCGACACGCTCCGGCCAGCTACGTCCACCCATGCGCTACAGCAACAGTGGAGACCCCGGAACGTTCCCGTCGTTTGAATCGGGGAATCCCTTCCCCGACCACGGAAGCGCACCCCCACCTTACCAGCCACCTCGACGCGATCAACGAGGAAGGAGATAGTTGCCGATGTATGAAGATCAGTTAGAACGGGTTGAGCTGTTTGAGGGACTAGACAAGAAAGAGGTGCATTTGCTCGCAAAGACCTGCACCGAGCGGCAATATGCCGCTGGCGCAGTCCTCATGCAAGAAGGTGAGGCTGGAGCGGGCTTATTCATCCTGATCGAAGGCAAAGTCCACGTCACACAGTCAGCAGGGCCAGGACAACCTCCACGCGACATTACCACTCTGGAAGCCGGGGAAGTCATTGGCGAGATGGCGCTGCTTGATGACCTGCCGCGTTCAGCGACCGTTACGGCCATTGAGCCATGCCGCTGCCTGCTCGTTCCCGTTTGGGATTTCCGCGCAACGCTGCGCGAATCTCCAGATATTGCCATCAAACTGCTGAGCCAGCTCAGCAGGCGGCTGCGCAAAACCGAGCAGCAACTTCATAAGTAACCTGGCTCCATCTGAAGCCAGCATCTCACCAGGCGGGGGAGCAACAACGCTATGCTCCCCCGCTTTATCTTTGGCTGCGCCGCAGCAGTTCATCCATCTCCTGGCGCATCTCTTCGAGGTCACTAAAGGAGCGATAGACACTGGCAAAGCGAATATAGGCGATACTATCCATCCTGGCAAGCTTTTCCATCACCATCTCGCCAATCACCTGGCCTGCCACCTCTGGACGCCCTAACCGATAGAGCGCCTGCTCAATCTCATCAACCGCATTTTCTAATTCGCCAACAGGCAGCGGGCGCTTTTCACAAGCCCTGCGAATGCCGCGATACAGCTTCTCACGATCATATGGCTCGCGGCGTCCATCGCGCTTTACCACCAGCAACTGCGCCGTTTCCACGCGCTCATAGGTACTGAACTTGCGACCACAATCCTTGCAGCGTCTGCGCCGATGAATGCCGTCGCCAGAGTCGCGGGAATCAGTGACCATTGATTCATGGCCGCTGCAAAAAGGACATTTCATAGGCTTTGCCGCGCCTTCTTCCTGCGCGCTCCCTGCTCATATCTCCAGAGACAACGAACAAAACGAACCAGTAAGAACCGGCCAGGAGTCGCTCCTGGCCTCCAGGGTAGCAAGAAAGAATGAGGGGGATGTTGTTATTAGAAATGATACAATCAGTATGATACCACACAAGAACATCGCGCGGGCATCCGGCCCTTGAAGGACCGTATATCTCTCTCACGCGCACTTTTTAAGATAAGGACCGGCCCATGATCGAACGTTACAACACTGCTGAGATGAAGGCCATCTGGTCGGAAGAGCATAAGCTGGACATCTGGCTCAAAGTAGAACTACTGGTCTGCGAGGGCTGGGCGCGCGAAGGCGTCATCTCCGCTCAGGATATGGAAAAGCTGCGCCAGGCAGGCTACAGCGTTGATCGCATGCAGGCCATCGAACGCGAAAGCCATCACGATGTCATCTCCTTTTTGCGCTCCGTTCAAGAGCAGCTTGGCCCGGAAGGTCGTTTCTTGCACCTGGGCCTTACCTCATCCGACGTGCTGGACACTGGCCTTGCCGTCCAGATTAAAGAAGCCGGGGCGGTACTCACCGAAGCACTCAACCAGCTTATCTCAGCCACAGAACGCGCGGCATTGGCTCACAAAGAGACGCTCATGGTGGGGCGCACACATGGCATCCACGCCGAACCCATGACTTTTGGCCTCAAGCTCGCCCTGTGGGTCGCCGAACAGCGCCGCGCCCGCCAGCGCCTCAACGACGCCCTGGAGCAGATCGCCGTCGGCGCTGTCTCCGGCGCGGTGGGTACTCACGCGACGATTCCACCCGCGATTGAAGAATACGTCTGCGCTCAGTTGGGACTGGGTGTCGATCCGGTTTCCAGTCAGATCATCCAACGTGACCGCCACGCGCACTTGCTGGCTACCTTTGCGCTCATCGCCAGTTCGCTGGAGAAGATGGCCCAGGAGGTCCGCCATCTCCAACGCACCGAAGTCAGCGAGGCGTTCGAGCCATTCGCCGCCGAGCAGCAAGGGTCATCGGCCATGCCCCACAAACGCAACCCCGAAAAATGCGAGCGTATCTGTGGATTAGCCCGCGTCATGCGCGGCCACGCGCTCACGGCTATGGAAAACGTCGCGCTCTGGCACGAGCGCGACATCAGCCATTCCTCAGCCGAGCGCCTCATCATCCCCGACAGCGCCACGCTGCTGCACTACATGCTCAATCTCTTTACCGACGTGGTTGCGCACCTCGATGTTGACGCGGCCCGCATGCGGCAGAACCTGGAAAGCACACGCGGCCTGATCTTCTCTCAACGCATCATGCTCGCGCTGATCGATAAAGGCATGCCCCGGCAAACCGCCTATAAGCTGGTGCAGCGCAATGCCCGGCGCATCTGGCGCGGCGAAGAGGCGCAGACGCAGTTTCTCACGCTGCTCCAGGCCGACGCGGAGATAGGCGCTTATCTCTCACCGGACGAACTCCAACACCTGACCGACACCGGCTTCTATACGCGTTACATTGATAGCACATACGCTCGTCTGGGTCTGGGTTCATCCGCAGCAGCAGACGCGCCGCTTCAGTAGCAGTTGGGCTGGCGATGTGCTACATTACGAAACAAAAGTACTCTATCCCTGCTTTTTCCAGCACATCTCTGCAAAGCCACCGGGCGGCGATACATCGGCAGAGCAAGGGCGCCTTCAACGGCTGCCTGGCACGCGGCTTCGCAGAATATGTGGAATGTGGAATATGCGGAATATGCGAAATATAAGGAGTCAGATTTGGCTGCACTGGAACAGAAACACTATGTCATCATCGGCAATGGGATTGCAGGCACCACTGCCGCTCAGACACTGCGCAAGAACGACCCTGACTGCTCCATCTACCTCATCACCGACGAACCCTATCCTTTGTACAACCGTGTCTCGCTGCCGCGCTTCCTTCAGGGGGTGCTCATCGAGCAGAAAGTGATGATCCGCAATCGGGAATGGCACGATCAGCAAAACATTACTCTGCTCACCGAAACCACCGTCACTGCCGTTGATACCGAAGGGCGCACCGTCACCCTCCATGATGGCCGTATCCTGCCCTATACGGCGCTGCTGGTTGCCACTGGCGGGCGCGCCAATCCGCTGCATGTCCCTGGCGCAGACGGGACGCGCTTTATTTTTAATTTCGTGACGCTCGATGATACCAAGGCCATTATCGAGCGCGCCCTCGAATCCCGCTGCGCCGTCACCACAGGTGGCAGCTTCATCGGCTATGAGATGACCGAAGGCTTTAATGTGCGTAAGCTGCACGTCACCTGGCTCATTCGTGGCCCCCGCTGGCTCCGCACCATATTGGACGACGATGGCGGCGCGCTGGTTGATGACATTGCTCGCAGACACGGGGTTGACGTGGTTCATGGCGAAGAACTCCGCGAAGTCATCGCCGATCAGGGCGTTCCGAAACAGGTCATTACCACCAGCGGTAAAACCTATGACGCGGATGTGATTGGCGTCGGACTGGGCATCACGCTCAGCACCGGCATCCTGCAAAACACGCCCGTTGCCTGCAAGTCAGGTATAATCGTCAACGAGTATCTGGAAACCAATGTTCCCGGTGTCTACGCCGCAGGCGACGTAGCCGAGTTTTATGATCCGGTCATCGAACGGCACCATACTATGGGTACCTGGGACAACGCCCTGGGACATGGACGCATCGCCGCCGCCAACATGGCTGGCGGCCACGAGCCGTATATTGATGTGCCTACCTATACCAGCCCACTCTTTGATACCAATATCGCCGTCATGGGGACTGCCGAGATCAACAACCCCGAACTCACCTCCATCAGCCGTACTGCCACCGGAGAGCGGGGCGAACGCAATTACCGCAAGTTCTTCTTTAAGGGCAATCGCCTGGTCGGCTCGGTCTTTGTCGGCTCCCCAAAAGGGCGCAAAAAGGTCGTCGAAATTATTCGGGTTGGTCAGGAATTTGCCACCCAGGCCGAGCGTGAGGGGTTATTTGATGTCCGCTGATGAATTGAAGCAGCTACTCGACGAACTCAGCAACCGCTGGCGCAACAGAGACGCGCAGGGCGCAGCCGAACTCTTCAGTGAGAACGCCATCTACTCCGAGCCACCGGCTCATGAGTTACGTGGCCGACCAGCCATCGCCAGTTTTTTCCGTACTTTTTTCGCCAACCACTATGCCATCGAATTTGGCTTTAGCCGCATCTTGATTGGCGAAGGCGAGGCAGCCGCCGAGTGGTCCTTTCATTACTTTCGCGCCAGCGATGGCCGCCCAAGACGGCTCACAGGCATCGTCTTTATTGACGCAGCCGCAGGGCGCATTCACTTCTGGCGAAGTTTCTCCGCGCGCCTGGAATAAACACCGCTCGCTCCAGGCCAACATGAACCCCACAACAGAGCCTCCTTTGAGCGAAGGCTCTGTTGCATTTTCAGGGAGCGCGAACCCTATAATCTTTGCAGCAAATGGTTGTCAATGCTCTCCAATCCTTTCAATCTACCAACCAATCTTCCAATCAACCTTCCAAGGAGGGGCTATGATACTGATTACCGGATCAACCGGCTTTGTGGGGCGTCATCTGGTCAAGCGGCTGGTGGCCGAAGGCGAGAAGCCGCGCTGCCTGGCTCGCAGCCAGCAGAAAGCCGCACAGGTGTTACCCATCGAGAAGGTCGAAGTGGCTGTTGGGGATACAACCAGGCTCGGTACCCTGGAACCAGCCATGCGAGGCATTGAAACGCTGGTACACAGCGCGTTCGTCACCGCCGACATCAAGGAAAGGCGCGATGTCAGCTACCAGGGCGTCAACGTTGAGGGTACCAGGAATGTCGTTGAGGCGGCGCAGCGCGCCGGGGTCAAGAAAATTGTCCTGGTCAGCGGCCTGGGAACCAAACCAGACAAACCAGGCAGCTATATGCAGGGGCGTTACCTGGCGGAGCAATATGTCAAAACGAGTGGGCTGGCCTGGTCTATCATCCAACCTTCCATCCAATTTGGCGCCCAGGCTGCCTTCTTTAAGGGCCTGGCTGACTTGATTCGCACCGCGCCAGTGGCGCCCATCATCGGAACCAGCCAGCGCAAGTTTCAGCCTATCTGGGTGGAAGACGTAGCGCAGTGCCTTATGAAGCAAATCCGCGAAGAGAGCCGCAGCGGCAAAACCTACGTGGTGGGCGGCCCTGAGCAGTTTACCTATGGGGAAATCCTGGATATGCTGGCAAACGCCCTGGGCAAAAAACGTCTGAAAGCCCCCATGCCTATGCCGCTGGCCTACCTGGGAGCAGCCGTGATGCAGACGGTCTTGCCCCGGCCACCCATTACCACCGCCGCGCTCACCCTGTTCACCTTCGAGCAAACTACCGACCTCACCGCCGTCGAGCGCGAGTTCGGCTTTCAGCCGCTCTCCTGGCGCGCCTACCTGGCAGAGCATGGGGTTGATTAGCTGACATCACCGCCAGAAGCTAGACCAGCATGTGAGCTAGTTCACAGAAAGCTGGACAGTAAGATGGTACGCTCTGGTTACTGGCCTCAGCAACAAATCGTCACATTGATGGTAGGATACTACGCAAAGACCTTGAGTGATCTTTGCGCGCATAGAAAGGCAGGAATATACCTATGGTCTGCACCCGCTGCGGGGCTGTGCAGCGGCGGGCAACTGCCAGGTTTTGCCATCAGTGTGGGGCAACGATAGAGCTGGCGCCCTCCAATGTTCAACCAAACGTCACTGAAATGCCCAGTATTGAACCGGCGCCTCAAGAGGCTCAGGCTCCCATGCCGATGTCTTTTATTCCTCTTGAGCCAGATGAGAAGACGAAGCCAGAGAAACAGGAGGCGCCGGAGCCTCAGATTCCCCAGCCGCCAGCAGGAGGCTACCCCAACTGGCACGACGAAGCGCCCACCCTGCTGCGCGATCAGCAACAGGCAGCCGCCCACGAAAACAATACCCAGGCCCCAGCGCCCCCGGTACGACCCGCTCCTGTGGCCGCGCCCGAATGGGGTCCAGCGGCGCCCGCATTTCTCAATCAACCAGAGCATTTCTCCACCGTGGCAGAGAATCAGGCGTTTGCGCCGGAAAGCGCCCGCATGGCCGGGGGCCACAATCCAAGAGAGATTCGGCCCGCCCCTCCGGCCTGGGCGGGGGAGCCTCCAGCATGGGAGCGCCGCCCCCAGGAAGTTCCTCCTGAACAGAGGGAAGACCGGCCCTGGAGCAATCAACCTCCTTCCGCTCAAAACTACCGAAGCAATCTGAACCAGAACCCGTTTGACGAGCGCGCTTCAGTGCCTCCCTCGTGGCAAGCGCCTCCAGCAGAGCGGCCTATTCGACCAGCAACAAGGGGACCGGTCCCAGGAGCCTTTCAGAAACCTCGCCCCCCCAAACAGCACCGCCTGCCTCTAGGCGTCATCATCACACTGGGGCTGCTTCTCGTTTTTGTAGTCGCTGGCGTTGGTGTCTATGCGTTTGTTAGCGGCTCAGGAAGCCTGGAACCCTCCGCCTTCCAGACCTATACCGACTCGGACCATCACTTCAGCATCCAATACCCCACTGTCTGGACACTCAAGCAATTGCCCAACGGGGCTCGTTTTGCCAACACAACCAATACCGCCGAGCTTTCAGTGACCTACACCCCCAACACATCAAACCTCACTGCTGAGCAGTTCGCCGATCAGGAAGCGGCAAAAGAGAATATCAGCACACCTGATACACAAACATTCGCTGGAACAACCTGGGTGGTGCGCTCTGGCATCGTCACTCAGACTTCTGGCATCAGCCAGGATATTTTTCTCTTCGTGACGGTCTCGAACAACCTTCTCTATGAGGTGCGTGAAGTCGCCCCTCTGGATGGCTACAAAGAGCCAAACCAGACGGCGTTTATGCCGATGCTGAAATCGCTGAAATTGACGTAGTAAAGAAGCGGATACAGGGGGCAATGCTGCCCCCCGCGCATCACGCGCCAGAGGAGAGTTGAGCAGATCCCTGGTCTACTGTTAGGGGAGGCGTCCGGTGCTGCGTAATCCATATATTGTCGGGGTAGAGCGTTTCGAAGCGCCTTTTTCCGCCAGCGCCCAGGCTGGCGAGGTCTTCCATCGCAAAGAGCAAGCGGCACGTTTTTGCCTGCTCCTGTGGCGCCAGTTTCAGCCAGAACTGCGAACCATTCGCTATACTATCAGCGGGGATGATCTGGCCGACACAACCGTCGAGTTTGCCGGGCAGCCACGCTATGACGAACTCATCACCCTTGATGCCAACGATGCCCGGCAGATTGACATTGAGTTTATCAGCCAGCAGCCGACGCCCACTGGTAAAGACCTGCATCCAGCGTTCAAGGGGAAAGACGAGCATTTCCCCGCATTTCTAGAGGTCTTTATCCCCCTGAGCCAGAATCATCCGCAGTCAGAGACGCCCGCCCTTGAGTATTTCGCCGAGGATCATCTGGTCATCTGGTGTAGGCCCAACCTTCTCTCCAAAGTCACCGCCCTTTGGGAGCGCGCGGCTGTCGCCCCTTTCAACCGACCTGAATGAAGAACGTTAGCACGCCCCTCAGCGGCCCTTCTTCCGGGAGCGCCTGACAAAGTTGCAGGCCCATTCGGCCCTGTGTTATACTTCAGGGGACGGGGGCCTTGCCCCCGCTTATTACGCACGCTCCCTAACCATCGGGTTCCTG
The DNA here is from genome assembly GCA_036557285.1 of Ktedonobacterales bacterium. Classification (NCBI taxonomy): domain Bacteria; kingdom Bacillati; phylum Chloroflexota; class Ktedonobacteria; order Ktedonobacterales; species Ktedonobacterales bacterium. The sequence continues at coordinate 125,853 of DATBHW010000040.1, read as the reverse complement.
ACTGCTGGAAAGTTCGTCTTTCCTCTGCGCCTGGCATGCGCTCCATACCCTGATACCAACGGTTGGATAGCGTATTCCCCCGGCGTGAAGCGACCAAAGGGACTTCCCAACGGGAGACAGGGAGTGGAGGTTTACTAAGGAGGCCCGTCGTTGGCAAACATCGTTTCCATGAAACAGCTCTTAGAAGCTGGGGTCCATTTTGGACATCAGACCCGCCGCTGGAACCCCAAAATGAAGCCGTTTATCTTTGCGGAGCGCAATGGCATCCACATCATTGATCTCCAGCAAACAGTTAGCCGCCTGAACGAAGCCTACAAGTTTGTCGCTGCCATCACCGAAGAGGGGGAAAGCATCCTTTTTGTTGGCACCAAAAAGCAGGCGCAAGAGGCAGTCGAGCAGGAAGCCAAACGCTGCGGCATGTTCTATGTGAACCAGCGCTGGCTGGGTGGCATGCTCACGAACTTCCAGACGATCCAGACCCGCATCCGCTATCTGAAAGACCTGCAAGCTCGCAAAGAGCGCGGAGAATTCGAGCGCCTGCCCAAGAAAGAGGCGCAGCGCCTCGAAGAACAAATGGCCCGCCTGGACCGAACCCTGGGTGGTATTAAAGACATGCGCCGCCTGCCAGCCGCTATATTCGCGGTAGATACGCGCAAAGAACACACCGCTGTGCTTGAGGCGCGTCGTCTTGAAATCCCGGTGATCGCGCTGGCCGATACCAATTGCGATCCAGATGAGATGGATTATCCGATCCCGGCAAACGATGACGCTATCCGCGCAGTGCGCTTGCTCTGTACCAAGATCGCCGATGCCGCTCTGGAGGGTCGCCTCCGGCTTGAGGCACAGCGCAAAGACCAGGAGCCAGCCGGGGAAGAGGGAGCCATCGCAGAGGTTGAAGAAGAGTTGGGCGCCCCCCCAACGACACCCGAAGCAGCGCCCGAAGCGACACCCGAAGCCGAGTCATCGCCTCCAGAGCCAGAACTGGTTTCCGAGGAGGCTCATTAAGCATCCAGGTATGTGAGCAGGGTGTCCTACCTCGTCCGGTACCGGGCTGATGGAGGCGCCCTCTCTTTGTGGAGACATCCAGCAGGTCGCTGGGAATTAGGTCGAGGGCCTGATACTTTTGTATGCCCCGCATCGTTTCATGTTCAGAATGCCCGCACAGCCTGCCGATGAGTTGGCCTGTGGCGAGGCAGAGGAGTGCGAAGAAGAAGCATGGAATATACTGTCAAAGATATTCAGCGGCTCCGCGAAACAACTGGCGCTGGTCCACTCGATTGCAAAAAAGCCCTCGAAGAGGCCACCAGCTTTGAAAATGCCGTCGCATGGCTGGAGGAAAAGGGCAAGAAGCGCGCTGAGAAGATCGCCGGACAGGACCGCGAAACCCGCCAGGGCTATATCGCCGCTTACACCCATTTCGCCGGAAACCTGGGCGCGCTGGTAGAACTCAATTGCAGCACCGACTTTGTTTCTCGTAACGACGAGTTTCGCGCCCTCGGCGCCGAACTGGCGCTCCAGGTTGCAGCAATGGACCCGAAATATATCACGCTCGAAGAGATACCGGCTGAGGTTGCCGAAGACAAAACTCCCAAGGAACTGGAATCTATGGCGCTCATGACGCAGCCCTGGTTCAAAGACGAGAAAGTCAAGATCGCCGACCTCATCAACGACTTGATCCGCAAGACCGGCGAAAATATCATCGTTCGCCGCTTCGTGCGCTTCAAGCTAGGCGAGTAAACGCGCAGCGAGCGCGGGGCGCTTCTCCAGGTTTCCGCGCCCCACCCTCGCTTCTGCGGAGGATCTATGGCCGAAAGAACACCAGCCTTTCGGCGCATCCTGCTGAAGCTCAGCGGAGAAGCGCTGATGGGCGATCAAGGGTATGGCATCGCTCCGGTTGTGGTGCAGCGCATTGCAGGCGAGATTCAGCGCGTGCAGGCGTTAGGGATAGAGATGGCTATCGTCGTTGGCGGCGGCAACATCTGGCGCGGACAAACGGCTGCTCATGGTGGTATGGACCGTGCCACTGCCGACTATATGGGTATGCTCGCCACCGTCATCAACGCTCTGGCGCTGCAAGACGCCCTGGAACAGATTGGATTGATTACGCGCGTGCAGACCGGCATCGAAATGCCATCGGTGGCCGAACCGTTTATTCGCCGCCGCGCTACCCGGCATCTGGAAAAAGGGCGAGTGGTCATCCTGGCAGCGGGAACCGGCAATCCCTACTTCACTACCGATACTGCCGCTGCCCTGCGAGCAGTCGAGTTGAATTGCCAGGTCTTGCTCAAAGCTACCAAAGTAGATGGCGTCTATGATACCGACCCGCTGCGCAATCCCAATGCGCGCCGATTCACGACGTTAAATTACATGCAAGCACTCAATATGGGGGTGCAGGTGATGGACAGCACCGCTATCTCGCTCTGCAAAGATAACCATTTGCCCATCATCGTCTTTAACTTACATGAGCCGGGCAGCATCGAGGCTCTTGTGGCGGGCGAGCATCGTGGAACGCTCGTGTGTGATCCCGAATCGTCTCTACAGTGGTAAGCCAGCGTATCGGAAACGTACAACCGAACCGCGTAGTGATTGGAGACCCGTACCACCATCCGGCCAGAGATGTTCGATAGCCCTAGAAGGAGAGGCGCTTATGCCCGCAGATCTTTTCAGCGATGTTGAACACCGCATGAAGATGGCTGTAGACGCGCTGCACCGCGAGCTTGCCACAGTGCGCACTGGCCGCGCCAGCCCTGCCCTGATCGAAGGGTTAAAAGTCGAGTATTATGGCGCCCCTACACCATTGAATCAAGTTGCCAGTATCCATGCAACAGACGCGCGTACTTTGACCATCCAGCCCTGGGACCGCAAGACCCTTGGCGATATTGAGAAAGCCATCCTGAAATCCGACCTGGGGCTGAATCCCAACAACGATGGGCAGGTCATTCGTCTCATCATTCCCCCCTTGACCGAAGAGCGCCGCCGCGAGATGGTAAAAATGGTACATAAAAAAGTGGAAGATGGCAAAATCGCGGTGCGCAACTGTCGGCGCGATGGACAAGACCATCTGCGCGCCCAGGAAAAGCGCAAGGAAATCTCTGAAGATGAGTTGAAGCGAGGCACTGATCGCCTTCAGAAGCTCACTGACCGCTATATTGACGAGATGGACAAAGTCGGCCACGCGAAAGAGACTGAAATTATGGAAGTCTAAAGCGTCGGCAGGAGGATGGTTGCACACTCATGGCACGGGCAATCTCAAAACTTTTTGATTTTCTTGGTTCCCGCAACGGAACCAACAAACAATCTGCCAAAAAGCAGGAAGCCTCTGAGCAGCGTCAGGTCACCCCTCAGCATGTTGCCATCATCATGGATGGCAACGGGCGCTGGGCCACCAAACGCCACTTGCCGCGCTCGTTCGGCCATAAAGCCGGGGTAGACGCGCTTCGACGGGTGGTGGAGTGCGCCACTGACGAACACGTTCCCATGCTCAGCGTGTACGCTTTTTCCACCGAGAACTGGGATCGCCCTCAAGATGAGGTGAGCGGCCTGATGCGCCTCTTCTGGGAAGTCATTCAGTCCGATGTTGATCGGCTCAGACGCAATGGGGTACGTCTGCGCCATATTGGGCGAATGGAAGGGCTTGCGCCTGAGATTCAGCAAGCTATTCAGCATTCAATCGAAGTCACCAGGCAGAATACGAAACTTGCCTTCAACGTCTGCTTTAACTATGGTGGGCGGGCTGAATTAGTGGATGCTGTGAGGCAGATCGTCGCCGAGGGTCTGGCCCCTGAAATGATTACCGAAGAAGTAATTAGCAAACACCTCTACACGAAAGACCTGCCCGACCCTGATCTGGTCATTCGCACCGCCAGTGAAATGCGCCTCAGCAACTTTTTAATCTGGCAGGCGGCATACAGCGAATACTACGCCACAGAAACTCTCTGGCCCGACTTCACCCGCGAAGATTTCCTTGACGCCCTGAACGCCTACAGCCAGCGCCAGCGGCGCTTTGGCAAAGTCACATCAGCCGAACAACAACAATCCGTAATCTTAGGGCCATCAAGCGCCGGGATCCGCTAGATGCCCTCTGAATCAGTATTTGCACGAAGCAAAAGGAAAGAGCGATGAAGCAGTCAGCCCCTCCGCCATCGGTGGCAAACCCCGACCCAGGCGCTGCCAACGACCAATGGAGACACTCGCTGCTGCTGCGGGTATCGACGGGCATTCCTGGCATTGCCATCATCCTGGGCCTCTTATGGGGCGGCGGCTGGATTCTGTTTGGGGGTCTTGTTCTCATTGTGGGCGCGGCATCCTATGAAATGCACCGCATGCTTACCGGCGAAGGCATGCGCCCCCTCAGCCTCCTCAGCCTGGCGCTCAGCCTTGATTTTCTGGTTGCAGCTATCCTGCCCGCCTGGCGTACTCCCCTGATCGAGGGTGGTATCAGCCTCTTGCTGCTCCTGTCATTCACCTGGCTTCTGACGATGCGCAAAACGCTGAATGGTTCGCTCGTAGATTGGGCGCTGACGATGGCGGTACCATTCTATATCGGCTGGCCGCTCAGCTTCTTCCTGCGCCTGCGCGGCAATCAGATTGGTCCCAGCACTGGTTTCTGGTGGGTACTGGTGGTGTTAGTAGGCGTCTGGGCATTTGATAGCGCGGCCTTCTTTACCGGCAGATTTCTGGGGCGGCATAAACTGGCAACCGTGATCAGCCCTAGCAAAACCTGGGAAGGTGTCATAGGAGGCATCGCCGGTGGAATAGCCGTCACCTTGCTTGCAACTCGCCCGTTGAACGTTCCCGTCTATCATGCCATCATCCTGGGCCTGCTTATCAGCGTTGCCGGGCAGGTGGGCGATCTGGCAGAATCGCTCATCAAACGCCAGACACACGTCAAAGACAGCAGCCATCTGATTCCTGGTCATGGTGGCATGCTTGATCGCATAGATAGTCAATTATTCGCAGTAGTTGTAGTCTATCTCTATGCCTCCTGGGCGCTCCCGCAAATGCTCTCTTGAGCCAGACTCATCTTTTCTGCTGGTTCTCTTGCTTTCACAACAAACGGCTAGCTCGGCAGTGCTATGCTATAATCTTTAATGAGGCTACATACCTATTAAGATGCTTGATGATACGCGCGGAGCAGCGATCCAGCCTGGTTGCCAACTGGAAAGACGCTCCAACAGGGGAATACGTTGATGGGGCCACAGCGGCCATTGCCAGAACAAATAAGAAGAGAGATGGGCGCCGCAGCGCCTTTCCCAAGGCGAATTGCTGTGCTTGGCAGCACCGGATCAATTGGCCGACAAACGTTGGACGTGGCGCGCTGTTTCCCCGATCATTTCACCATCGTAGCCCTGGCGGCCCGCAACAATATCGCGCTGCTGGCTGAGCAAGTCAACGAGTTTCAGCCAGCCCTGGTTGCCTGCGCTGCCGATACCCCCGAAGCGGAGACCCTGGCAAAGCAGCTACTCCCACAGGCGCTGCGAGGCATAGAAGGCTTAGAAGCCGTTGCGACCTCTATCAATGTTGATATACTCGTCGCCGCCACCTCCGGGCTGATTGGCCTGCGCCCAACGCTGGCCGCCATTCACGCGGGCAAAACCATCGCGCTTGCCAACAAAGAGACACTGGTGATGGCAGGGCATCTGGCAACGGCCAGCGCCGAAGCGGCTGGAGTAGACATCCTGCCGGTAGACAGCGAACACAGCGCCATCTGGCAGTGCCTGCGTGGCGAATCGCGCGCCGAAGTTGCCCGATTGATCATCACCGCCTCTGGCGGGCCGTTCAGAAACACCCCCTTGGAGGAACAACGCCAGGTGACAATAGCCCAGGCGATGGCGCATCCCACCTGGCGTATGGGGCCGAAGATCACGATTGACTCCGCTACCCTCATGAACAAAGGGCTGGAGGTTCTGGAGGCCCGCTGGCTCTTCGGCCTATCCTATGACCAGATTGAAGTGGTGGTCCATCCGCAGAGCATTGTGCATTCAATGGTGGAATTCGTTGATGGCTCAATCAAGATGCAGGCGGGCCTTCCCTCAATGCGCCTGCCGATTCAGGTTGCCCTGAGCGCGCCCTATCGCCTTAATAATACTGACACTGGCCTGGTGCGCCCCCTCCAGTGGCCGGAGGTTGGCGCCCTCAATTTTGAGGCGCTCGATCCTCAGCGTTTCCCCTGCTTCCGGCTCGCCCGCGAAGTCGGCGCGCGCGGCGGCAGCTATCCATCTGCTCTGGTAGGGGCCGATGAAGAGGCTGTTGCGCTGTTCCTGGCCGGACACATCTCCTTCACGCAGATTGCTGAACTCATCGAGCGCGTGCTGGAGCGTCATACGCCAATTGCAAACCCTGATGTTGATGCTATTCTGAATGTGTGTGCCTGGGCGCAGCGGACATGCCGCGAGCTGGTGGTTGGCACTGATCTGGGAGTGAAAACATGAGTGCTTGGTATCTCTTAGCGGCTATTCCGGTCTTTGGTCTGCTCGTCTTTGTCCACGAGTTGGGACACTTCCTCACCGCCAAATGGTCTGGCATCCGCGTGGAAGAATTCGGCTTTGGTTTTCCACCGCGCCTCTTCGGCATCAAGCGCGGCGAGACGATTTACTCGCTCAACTGGATTCCCCTGGGGGGCTTTGTGCGCATGCCAGGGGAAAACGGCGAAACCACCGACGACGAGGGCAATTATGACCCGCGCAGCTTCGCCGCAAAACCGGCCTGGCGGCGCGCTATTGTCCTGGTCGCCGGAGTCACGATGAACGCCATCCTGGCGTTTTTGCTCTTCGGCCTCGCCTACGCCAGCGGCGAAAGCGGCTATAGCCCGGTCATTCAGTCTGTGTGCGCCAGTTCTCCCGCCGCCGCTGCCGGTATACAGCCAGGCGATAAGATCATCAGCGTTGATGGGCAATCAACGATCCTGGAAACCGATGTCATACAGCTTGTTCAGAACGACATCAATGCCGCGCCCGCTGGCGCGGCCAGCGTTCCGGTGCAGATCACGTTTCAGGATGCGCAGGGACATACACAGACGAGTGTTGTTGACGCCAGGACCGCCGACTTGAGTAACACGCCTTGCCAGGACGCTCAAGGCGCTACTATCAAAGATAAACAGGGAACCCCTTTTACCAGCCAGGGGCCGTTGGGCATCGTCTTCGATAATACCGTCATAGCAACTCGCCATTACCCGATCAGCCAGATTCCAGGGCTGGCAGTGAAGCAAGCTGGCCTCATGCTTGGTGGTTTTGTCGACCTGATCCGCAGCCTGTTTGACGGAGCCTTCAATATTCATCAGGTAGCCGGACCTGCGGGCATTGTTCACTTTACCGGTGAGGCCGCCAGCCTGATCCCACAGCTTGGATGGTTCCCACTGCTCAACCTGACGGCTTTTCTGAGTCTGAATCTTGCAATCATTAACATCTTACCTTTCCCCGCGCTCGATGGTGGTCGTCTGGCGCTGTTGGGGCTGGAGGTGGTCCGGCGCGGCAAGCGCCTGGACCCTCGCCATGAAGGGCTGATCCATCTGGTCGGCATGGCGGTCTTACTTTTGCTGGTCGTCATCATCACCTGGAATGACATTGGCGCCTGGATCAGCCAGCGATAATCTCTATAATTGCCAGGGCGCAGCAGAGAACAATCAACAGAGAACGCTAGAGCTTTTCACAGTTTCCGAATACGCTTTAAGGAGTTTCTTCAATGCGTCGTAAGACTCGGCAAATCCACGTAGGGAGCGTACCCATTGGTGGCGACGCCCCGATTGCCGTCCAATCCATGACCACCACCTATACCCGCGACATAGAGAGCACCGTTGCGCAGATTCAGCGCCTTCAGGACGTGGGCTGCGAACTGGTGCGCGTGGCTGTTCCTGAAAAATCAGACGCCGCTGCTCTTGGCGAAATCAAGCGTCGGATCGCTATCCCGCTGATCGCGGATATTCATTATAACCATCATCTCGCGCTGGAAGCCATCCAGCAGGGCGTTGACTGTATTCGCATTAATCCGGGTAATCTGGTTGGCGGGCGCGACTCCTTCAGAGAAGTGCTGGATGCCTGTAAAGCGCGGGGTATCGCTATGCGCATTGGCGTCAACTCCGGCTCCATTGACGCCCTCGATCAGCGCGGCCAGGAAATGAAACGCATTCAAGTGCGCCTGCGCGACGATGGCGTACTGGAGCGCACCGACCCTGCCGAGCAGCGCCGCCAGGAGCGCGAACATCTGGCCGAGCGCATGGTCAACAAGGCGCTGGAATATGCAAGCTGGTGCGAAGAAGAGGATTACCACGAGTTTAAGATTTCACTCAAATCCTCCAACGTGCTGACAGCCGTAGAAGCCTATCGCCGTATCGCCGCTCGCTGCGATTATCCGCTGCACCTGGGCATTACCGAGGCAGGCACCCTGGTCACAGGCGCAGTCAAGTCTGCGGTTGGACTCGGCCTCTTGCTGGCCGAAGGCATCGGCGATACCATCCGCGTCTCGCTGACCGCCGATCCAGAAGAAGAGATTCCGGTGGCCTATGAAATCCTACGCTCGCTTGATTTACGTCAGCGCGGAGTGACGTTTGTCTCCTGCCCTTCCTGTGGTCGGGTCGAGATTGACCTGCTGGAGATTGCCAACGAGGTCGAACGCAGGCTCGCCAAAGTGCAGACACCCATCCAGGTTGCTGTCATGGGCTGCGTTGTCAACGGCCCAGGTGAATCGCGCGATGCCGATGTCGGCCTGGCTGGCGGGCGTGGGCGCGGCGTCATCTTCCGCAAGGGCGAGGTTGTGAAAACCGTCCCCGAAAGCGAGTTTCTGGAGGCGGTTCTCAAAGAAGTTGCCAGTCTGCTCCCCGAAAGCGAAGCAAAGCTCGTTTATCCTGGCGATGGGCAGCTTGGTCCGGTCAGCGGCGGGCGCACGCGCGCCACTGGCGTGAGTGGCAAGCAGCTTCCAGTCCTCCAATAACCCGTCCCTCTTGATGCGCTCAATGAGCGCCGGAAAGGGAGTGCTGAAAGAGCCTGGACTCCGAAGGACGCTCAGCACGGAAGCGGCTCGCTTCCGTGCTGAGCGTCCTGTTTTCCTGTCGCGCCCGGCCCATCGCCTCTAGCGCATAGATGCCTGAAAGGTGGCTAGGAGAGAAGTACTGCTCAGCATGCCTCCATTCCCCACTTGCTCAGCGGCATGGTATTTTACTCTGGAGGAGAAAAGATTCGGGGACCGAACAGAAAGCAGCGATGGAAGCAAAGAGCACTACTGGCGGGCAACCGCGGGACATCAAACCAGGAAAACCTGCCTCTAGAGAAGTATTAGCTGTGCCAGGGCGGAACCGATTGATGCGCCCGATCCGGCAATCGTGGCAGGCGACGCGCCACAGGCGCAGTTTTGTCATGGCAACCGGCTTTACCGTCCTCGCCGTGTTTCTGTCCTGCATCCTGGGCGCGCGGCCAGTCGCCAACTCGGTTGGACTCGACCAGCCCTCTTATCAACCCACTGCCGGAGTTGACCAGCAGGCTTTGCGCGCGCTGATCGGTCATGTCTGTAACCTATCCCTCAGCGCGCCTGATACTCCCTGCTCAGCGGGCGTGCGCGCCGCGCTCTTTCGCGCCTTCAATGTCAGCCAGAACGATATTGAACGGCAGGTGCAGCAGGGCAATACCCCCTTTGCCGCTCTGCATATTTACTCGCTCAACTGCCCTGCCTGGGAGCAGGCTATGGCGCGCGCGGTTGCCTCGTTGGGTAAACTCGTTCAGAAACAAACGATTACGCTCGCGCAATCGGATGAGGTAATCGCCTGGCTTCAGGATCGCCAGGACAGCGCCTGCGCGTTTGTCGCCAGTTCTGGGGTGTTCGCCCCGACACCTACACCCGCCCCATTGCCGCCCGGCTCCAGTCATTCATGCCCGCCAGTTGCCGGTCACGAAAACGCCGATGTTGAAGCGCGCCTGCTGGATTCGGTGAACCAGGCACGCGCCAACGCAGGCGTTGCCGCCCTCAGCATCGATCCGCGCATCCACAGCGAGGCGCTGGTACACAGCGAGGACATGACCTGCTATGGCATGAGCCATTTCGTGCCTCCAGGCACCACGCCGGAATCGCGGATGGCCGCCGCAGGCGTCAAATTTACCTGGGGTGGGGAAAACATTGGCTGGTCAGGCATGGGCAGCGATTGGCAGAAAGTGATGTGGCTGTTCAACATGATGATGGCCGAAACACCCCCCAATGATGGGCATCGCAAGAATATCTTGAACCCCCATTTCACCCGAACCGGCATCGGCATTTACGTGGAAAATGCGTCCGCGCGCCTCTGGCTCACCGAAGATTTTGCAGGCTGAAGCCGGTTTCCTGACTTTTAACCAGCCGTTCTTGCTGGCGCTCCCCTCTCGCGCCTTTGGTTCCACCAAAAATGAGGTGTTAGCAAGCGAGACCCGTTATTTGTAGCGCCGCCTTCCAGGCGGCTCAACGCTGGCCTGCTGGTCCGGTGGCCTGGAGGGCGAACGTTCGCCCTGGCGAAGCGTTAGCCGCCAAGATGGCGGCGCTACAAGTGGCGTCCCCCCAATAGTTCGTGGAACCCGCGCCTTTCTGGGGCTTTACAGCAAGCCGAGAGCCGCGATATACTGTAGCTGTGCTATTTTTGCGCAGGTATCTGCGGTTCCGGCCCAAGTGGGCCACAGTCTGGAATCCATCCATGCAAGCCTCGAATCGCTCCTATGTCTATTGCCCTGGCTGCGGCTACATTGCTCCATCAACCGCCCGCTTTTGTGTCAAATGCGGCGCGTCAGTCGTTGGCGCTCCACAGGCGAGCATTCCGGCCCCAGCCGCCGACACGAACGGACCCCTCATACAGGCGCCGCTGGCTCCAGCAATGGGTCTGTGCGGCGGACGCTATACCGATGTCTTGCCGCTCTCTGATCGCGGCGGCATGGGGCTGATCTTCCGCGCCTGTGATAGCCGTCGCGGGCAGCAGCCGTGTGTTATCAAGCAGCTTCGACCCGACCCGGACCTCGATGAAGCCCTCTTCCAGCGCGAAGCCGCGCTGCTCGCACAGCTTCGCCACCCGAGTCTTCCGGCGTGTTGGGACGCCTTCAGCGAGAACGGCGCGCATTATCTGGTATCGGACTTCATCGAAGGCGTCGCCCTTCAGGACTTGATTGAGCAGCAAGGCCAGGCTTCAGAGCGCGACGTAGCCCGCTGGGGGATCGATCTCTGCGACGCGCTGGTCTATATTCACAGCCAGCAGCCGCCCATCATTCACCGCGACATCAAGCCCGATAACGTGATTATCACACCGGAGGGCAGCGCCGTCCTCGTTGATTTCGGCATCGCCCGCCGCTATGAAGCTGGCCGACATGACACTACGAAGATGGGTACCTGGGGTTATCTGCCACCGGAGCAAAAGGCCGGGCGCACCGAGCCGCGCTCCGACCTCTACGCCCTGGGGGCCACGCTCTATTTTGCCCTGACCGCCAGTGACCCCCAACTGCTCAATATTTTCGACATCAATCTTCAATGGCGCAAAGGGGTGAGCTTCCCGCCCGCCCGCGACACGAATCCCCACGTATCAGCAGAGATGGAGGCGATCTTAGCGCAGGCCACGCGCGTGCTGGTTGAGGAGCGCTATCCTTCGGCTCGCGCGATGCTGGACGAGTTGCGCAATCTAGGCGCGGCTCAACAAACCCTGCCCTGCCCGCACTGCCAGGCAGCAAACCCATCCTCAGCCGCGCGCTGCCGGGCCTGCGGGAAGCCGCTCACACTCCAAACAGCGCCACAGCAGGCAGCGCCGCCGCGCCAACCTCAGAACTGGGGCAGTTTTCGCGGCAGCGCCGCCCGCGCAGGCGTCACGACAGACATCCTGCGTCCACCCCTGAAGCAGACCTGGAGCTTTCAGTTGCAGGGCGCGGTTGATGGCTCACCAATCATTCATAACGGGATGGTCTATGTCGGCTCACGCAATCACTACCTCTATGCTCTAGATGCCCAGAGCCAGCGCGAACTGTGGCGTTATAACGCTGGCGCGCCGCTGCGCAGCACGCCCACGCTGCATGGAGACACGCTCTTCTTTGGCGACGATAATGGAACGATGCACGCTGTACAAAGCGTTGGTGGGACAGCCCGCTGGCGTGTCCCGCTGCGCGGTAAAATCTTCGCCTCGGCAGCCGCGGGCGCTGGCCTTATCATCAGCGCCACCCAGGCCGGGCGCATCGTCGCCCTGAACCCTACGAGCGGCGAAATTATCTGGGAGCATGTGGATGGCAGCCCTTTCTACGCCTCGCCAGCACTATTGAACAATCTGGTGATTGTCGCCAATGGCCCCGGCCAGATCAAGGGGCTGGACATTGCCAGCGGCAAACTGCAATGGACCTTTCAGGCTTCCGGCCAGGTGCGCGCGACACCCGCCTGCCATGATGGGCTGGCGCTTGTCGCCGCCCTGGATGGCAGTGTCGCGCTGCTGGATATTCGCACCGGCGAGCGCCTTTGGCAGCGTTCCCTTGGCGTCCCGATCAGCGCGTCACCGATCCTGACCAGCGATAGAGCTTTCGCCGCCGGACAGGAGGGAGCTGTTTTTGCGCTCAGCCGCGATAATGGCAATCGCTTGTGGACCACCAGGACAATGGGGCAGCTTGCCGCATCTCCCATTCTCTGCGGCGCGGCGCTGCTGGTGATTGATACCGATGGCACTGTCTCGCTGATGGACGCCAATACCGGCAAGGTCGGCTTTCAGCTTGCGCTGAGCGCGCCGGTGTTCGCTTCGCCAGCCGTCTCTGGCGTCTGCTGCGTAGTTGGCACACGCCAGGGGAGTGTCTGTCTGCTGGAGGGCCAGCCATGAGCCGCCAGAGCGCCGCAGGCATGAGTCTATACGAAGAGGATGCGTGGACAGCGTGACAAGCGTACTAACCGTTGGACAATTGTTAGGCGGGCGCTATCAGGTGGAGCAGCAGCTTGCCACTGGAGGGCAGGCCGCCCTCTATCGGGCTATAGATCGCCGCATTACCGGCAAAGCCTGGGCGATTAAAGTCTATCCTGCCACGTCCGGTAATCAGGCCGAGGCCCGCGAGCAATGGAGCAGCGAGATCGAGGTCTTGCTCCGCCGCAAACATCGCGCGCTGCCGCGCCTGGGCGAACATTTCGAAGGCGACGGCTCGCTGTATCTGGTTCTCGATTACCTCGATGGACAAACCCTCGATACGCTGATCGGCGGAGGCGCGGCCTGCGCCTCCGAAAAAACGGCACTGGCCTGGGCGGCTGACCTCGCGGATGTCCTGGCCTATCTGCATCGCCCCGATGCCGACGGCGTGCGCTTCATCTACGCCGACCTCAAGCCACAGAACATTATGCGCACCACCGATGGCCGCCTGTTCCTGATAGACTTTGGCTCAGCGCGGGCGCTGCGCAACGGCGCCGCTGAGGCCCCATCCCTGCGGCTCGGCACGCCCGGCTTTGCCGCCCCTGAGCAAGCGCACGCGGTTAGCGAAAGTACCGATGTTTTCGGGCTGGGCGCTACCCTCACCTACCTGCTCACCGGACACACTATTGATAGTTTTCCGCCAGGAACGCCGCTGGCTGGGCCACAGGGGATGATCAGCCCGGCATTGGGGGCGCTCCTGCGCCGCGCCACCGCCTTCGACCCATCCAGACGCTACGCGGGCATTCCTCAGATGCTGGAAGCGCTTCAGACGCTCGATCAAGTTTGTACGACCTGCGGTACCCTCACCAGACCAGGGGCGCGCTTCTGCCCAATCTGCGGCGCCCGCCGCGATAGCCTGACGCCAGGACAGCGCGCGCAAAGCACTGTTACCTCGCATCGCTCCGTTGAACTGCGCCCAACCGAATTTGAGCAAGATCGCATCGAAAATCACCCTGTCCTGAGTCGTCTGCGCCTGCCAGCAACGGCTCCCCTGAAGCTTTTGCTGCTTCGCGCCGAAGGTGAACGGCTAGCCCTGGATCGCGGCTTTGAAGATGGCCTGATCGCCCTGGACGCGCTCAATATTGATACCTACGCGCACCAGCACAACGCGGTACTCAAGATGCTGCGTGAGATGCGCGGCAATGGCATCTTTGCCGACGAGGTAGGGCTGGGCAAGACTATCGAGGCCGGAATGGTCCTGAAAGAACTGGTCGTGCGCGGACTGGTGCGCAGCGTCCTCGTCCTGGTCCGTCCAGGCTCCACTGACCAATGGCAGCAAGAGATGCAGGAAAAGATCAACGAACATTTCACCGTCTACGACTCGAAGCGCAAGTGGCGTCCATCCGAGCGCGTCATCGTCAGTATGGACACCGCGCGCCAGCCCAAGCGCAGAAATCATTTTATCGGCAAAACCTTTGATCTCATCATCGTGGATGAAGCGCACCGGCTCTATAAGAAATCTGGCGAACCTAATGCCACCTGGCACTTCGTCAATGCTCTCCAGCGCAAATACATGCTGCTCCTGACGGCCACGCCTATTCGGGCACATCTGGGCGAACTCTTCTCGCTGGTGACGCTCGTTCGGCCCGGACAGTTCCGCAGCCGCCAGGACTTCTTGCAGCACTACGCCGACAGCCGTTCTCCCGACAAAACGCAGAAACGCCAGGAACTTAAAACGGTGCTGGCCGAGGTCATGATTCGCAACCGGCGGCGCGACAGCACCATCCGCTTCCCTCAGAAACGCGAGATAGCGCATCAGCCAATTGCCCTGCAAGGAGAGGAGTTGCGCTGCTATGCTCTGGTAGAGCAGGCGATCCGCTATGATTGCACCGGCGGCCATCTCTCGAACAACTGGGAGCGGATCAGCACCTATCGGCCCCTGTTGCAGGCGGCATGCGTCAGCCGCCAGGCCGTGCGCGATTTTTTGGAGGCCCGCCAGACGCTGCGCGAACAACCACACTGGCAGCACGTGTTGGAAGCAGTACGCAAGCCAGGCATTGACGCGAAAGAGGTTGCGCTGCGCGATCTCTTGCGGCGGCTGGATGATCGCGTGATCGTCTATGTCGAGCATCCCGCAACAGCCCAGCGCCTGCACAGTTTCTTGCTCCTTTCCAACCCGCCCATTGATGTGACGCTCTATCTTCAGGAGCGAGATCGGCGCGAGGCCCTCAAGCAGTTTCGCCAGGGCAAGCGCGGCGTTCTGTTGGCCGGGCGACCTGTAGAAGAAAGCCTGAACCTGCAATTTTGCCATCTGGTCATCAATTACGACATTCCTTGGGATCCCACGCGGCTGGAGCAGCGTATCGGGCGCGTCCATCGTCTCGGACAGCTTTATGATGTCTCTATCTATTCGCTCGTCTCCCAGGGAACCTATGCCGAACAACTGTTGCAGCTGTATCGCCACTATCTGCGGCTCTTCGAGTTGGAGGTAGGCGAACTCGGCATGGTGTTGGACGAGATGGATGAGAGCTTTAACTTTGAGCGCGAGCTATGGGAACTCTGGCTGAAATACCCCGACCCTCACGCGCAGGCCGACGCGCTCGCCAAAATCGGCAGCAAACTGGCCCAGGCCCGCAGCGACTTCGAGCAATCCATGCGCGGCGCAGCAGCCATTAACGACATATTTGAAGGGTAAGAGGCAACCGACGCTATGCCAATAAACCAGCTACAGCTTCGCAGTTTTGTTCTGGATGGGCTGCGCGCCATTGGCGCTTCGCCCGAAGAAATAAGCCGCGAGATTTATCAGGCTACCCTTCCCTCTGACGCCCAGCGCATCTTTGCCAATCAAAAGCAGTTGCTCTTCACCTTCCAGCGCGACGCCCAGGCCGACTATCCCGACGCCGAACTGGTTACAATCGGCGGCGCGCTCTTGAATCGGCTAACCGATGTTTTACGCAAACGCGCCCAGGCAGCCACCATCATGCTCATCAGCCGCGACCCGACGCCGCCAACCCAGTTCGCCTGCCCCTTGCCGATGCTCGGATGCCAGGCAGCCGGAGCCGAGGTCATCGCCGGTTACGCGCCGCTCACCCACTTTCTTATCAAGACCACCTATCTGACCGATGAAAAGATCGAACAAATTTTTGAGGTCAGCATTGACCAGGCTACCGGGAACCTTCAACTCGATAGCGATGACTTCAATAAACTGCTTCAGCGGCCCTTAAAGCCAGGGCGACCTGACGAGCATATCTTTGCGCAGATCGATGAAGTCAGCGCCTTGCGCCTGTCCTTCGACGCCATTCAGCCGCTGGTGCGCCAGCGCGCCCAGGCCATCGAATCAAGCGTTTCGCGGCACCTTGATGAAGAACTGGCGCGCGTTCGGGCCTTTTACACGGCGACGGCCTCCGCTGCACTGCCACCCTCCGATCCCACCAGCGCCGACATACTCAGCGCGGAAGAAGCCGCCCAGCTAAAAGCCGAACAAGAACGCCAGCAGCAGGAGCAGCAAGAACTGGAGGCTGAAAAAGAGCGCAAGCTGGATATGGCCCGCGAGCGTTATCGCCTCATCGTCCGCACCAGTCTGCTAGAGGCGATTACCATCTTCCGCCCACTGCATCGCTACACCTTCCACGTCAGCGCCGACCACGCAGCCCCCCAGAGCGCCTTGCTGCCGCTCGCCATTGACGTTGACCCGCTCAGCAGCACACATCAGTTGCCAGCCTGTGGCTCCTGTGGTGGCATCATGGCCCAGGTCTGTTACTGTGAGCGCACCCCACACCTGGTTTGTCAGGCGTGTATCCAGCTATGCACAAGCTGTGGACACGGGCGCTGCGGCGAGCATCCGCTGGGCGCTTGCGCTATTGACGGCGCGAGGATCTGTGATACCTGTCTGATCGAGGCCGAAGATTGCGGGCATCATGTCTGTTCCGACCATCGGATGCGCTGCGCTGTCTCTAACGGCGCGGTCTGCGTCACCTGCGCGCGTACCTGCTCCGCCTGCGGGCGCTCCAGTTGTCCGACTCATACCCTCGCCTGCCATATTGACCAGACACCGCTCTGCGTCAACTGCGCGGTGCGCTGCGCGCGCTGCAACGAAGTGACCTGCGCCAAAGATCAGGTTCTTTGTCGCACCTGTGGTGAAATCACTTGCAGCGCCTGCGCCTCGCGTTGCGCCGATCCCAATTGCCGACGCTACCACTGCAATATTCATCTTCAGAGCTGCGCAACCCCAGGCTGCGCTGATCGTTTTTGCTCAACCCATGTCAAAGCCTGCGCGCAATGTGGGCGATCTCATTGCCTGCCGCATACTACCACCTGCCACGAGTGCCAGCAGCCAGTAGGCTATGGGTGCGCGGCCCTCTGCGTCAGTCATGGACACCCGCTCTGCCGCAAGCACGCCCTGCCCTGCAACGTTTGCAACCAGCTAGCCTGCCCAAAGGGGCTGACCAACTGCCGATCCTGCGGGCGCGCCACCTGCCGCAACCATACCCTGGTGTGCAGCATTGACAGGCAGCCGTTCTGTCCTTCCTGCTCTGGCGCTTGCGCCACCTGCAATAGCATCCATTGTGTTGCCAGCCATCTCACCACATGCAGTGATTGCGGGCGACGGCATTGTCCCGCGCACATCGTTGCCTGTCATGTAGATGGGAAGTTCTTCTGTGCGCAGCACCAGGCCGCGTGCGCCATCTGCGGCCAGCGCCACTGCCAGCATCACACCGTCGCCTGCGCCATCTGTAACCAGCCAATCTGCTCAACATGTCGCGGCGCGAAAGGCGTCTGTCGTTTGTGCGCCTCGTTGCAGAGCATTCCAGCTACTGATCCACGCATCCAGCGAGCGTATCCCGCGATCAGCGCAGCAGGCGTGCGTCCAAAATCCGCATCCACCTGGTTTCTGGCCGAAACGCCAGAACGCCGCATCATCGTAGCCCGTATGCTGCTGCGTCATCATCTCTTTGTCTTCCGCCCGGCTGATGGCGCTCCGCTAGCACACCGCTCCTTCGGCTTCCTCCAGGGAGGTCTTTTCCCGCCCCCCTGATCGGGCAAAGATGAGGATGACGACTATTCCTTCTGCCTATCATGCTCTGCAAGCATCTGAAGCGCCTGTTCCCACTCCTGTGGGGTATTCGCGTTAAACATCGAGAGATGCCGGGGATCAAAACGATCAAGCTCAGCGCCTTCCACAAAACGAACCGCAAGCGTTGCCAGGAAACGCTGCACCCGGAGATCACCTGCCAGAAGCTGCGCTTCTATTACTGGCAAACAGCCTCGTTGATAGACGGCGTGTAATGGATGCGCTTTCCCATCAGCCCGCGCCAACACCGCATCATAGCCATCAGCCAGCGTAATCAAATAGCGCAACAGTTCGGGATTCAAGAAAGGCATATCACAGCCAACCACCAGCACAGCCTCTCCGGCCAGTGTGTGCAGGGCTGTGGCAATCCCGCCAAGCGGTCCCTGATTGGGCCAGCGATCAGGAATAATGGGAACGTCGGGGACCAGCGCCGCTCGCTCAGGCGATCCAATGATCGCTACCTCTGGTGTAATCGCGCGTATCAGCCGTGTCGTGCGCCGCAGCAAAGGCTCTCCCTGGATGAGCAGCGCCGCCTTATCGCTTCCCATGCGCCGACTCTGCCCACCGGCAAGAACAGCGCCGCTTACCTTCTGTAGCATGGGTTCAGTATCCCATTCTTCTTGCCCCAGCCAGGGCATCTATGATAGAGTTTTGGGAGAGCGCCTTCAGGGAAGCGCATATAAGGGACAACAACTAGAAAATAACAGGAGTATAGAGGGAAAAGCAAAGCATATGCCAGATGTCACATTCCTTGGCACCGCCGCCGCTGTGCCAACCGCTGATCGCGGCTATACCTCGCTTGTCATCTTTGACGGGCGCACCGGCATGTTGATTGACTGTGGCGCAATCGTCTTCCAGGGGCTGCTGCGGGCAAATATCCAGCCTGAGACGATCACCGACCTCTTCATTACGCATGCCCATATCGATCATATCGGCGGCCTGCCATCGCTGCTGGAATGCCTGCGCCTTTCAGGGCGGCGCGCCCCCTTGCGGGTCTGGGCGCTGCCTGAAACTCTGGAAGTGGTCGATCATCTGCTCCAGACGTTTGCCTTTGAGATCCCCTTGCCGCTTCCCTATGCCTTGAATATCCAGCGTCTTGAAGGAGACGGCGCTTGCCCGCCCTTCGGAGACAACGCTTTCTCCTTCATACCAGTGCAGCATAGCATCCCGACGGCTGGATTGCGACTAAGCTTCCCGCGCGACGATGGCAGCGCCTGGACGGTTGTCTACTCCAGCGACACCAGGCCAATCAAAGCCCTGGAAACATTCGCCCAGGGGTGTGATCTGTTAATTTTAGAATGCACCTATCTCGATAGCAAGAGTACGTCTGCCGAGCGCGTTGGGCATATGACGGCGGGACAGGCGGGGCAGCTTGCCCATAATGCCCACGCCGGGGCGCTGGCCCTCGTTCACCTGGGCCTCTATGATGGCTGGAACGTCGAGCAGGCCCGCAGCGAAGCCGCCAGGGTGTTCGCAGGCGATATTATCTTTCCCGCTGACGGGGACCGCCTGCATTTTTGACGCCAGATCAAGCCTACTGAATCTGCGGGGCGGTGTCGGAGCCAATAATGATGATAATATCTACCCCTTTTGGCGCAGGCTGGGTAGAAGCCTGATAAATCACGCCAAGCATCTTGCTGAGAACCTGGCATGTCCCATCAAACTGGGGCTTAAAATCCTCGATCTGGGTTGCCAGGTAGGTTCGGCTGGCATTCGTGGTCTGCACCACCTTAAACCCTTGATTTTTCAGGATCGTTGCGAGCTTAGCGGCAACCCCGCTCGTCTCGCTGCCGTTCTCGATCAGGATGCGCGCGCCCTCTGTCGCAACAGTCTGCGTATCTGCTGCTGTGAGGTTATGCAGATTCACAACTGGTGGGGCCGAATCAGTAAAGATTTGTTTGATCGTGGCGTTGATCGCTCCCCAATCTGGCTGAACCACAGACTTCCCATTCACCGTAGCATTATGCCCATAGGTTGGCGCGCTCAACACTTTCTGGATGAAATCTGTGGGCTTCAGCCCTCTGGCGAAGTTCGCCAGCGAAAGCACCTGGGGGATCGTCAGGCTCGTAATCACGCTGTCTTTCAGGTCGTTCGCCAATTCATCCAGATTGCTTAATATAGCTCCACTGTCCAATTTCTTCTTCAACGCCACCAGCACTGACTGCTGGCGCGCCGAACGCCCAAAATCGCCCGTCAGGTCGGAATGGCGCGAGCGCACATAATTCAGCGCCTCCGCGCCATTCAGGTGCTGCGGGCCAGCCGGAATATAGAGGCGCTGGTAGGCATAGGGATCACCATGAGGATCAAGGTCTTTGGGATAGGCATCGTCAACGATGGGATGCAGCACATCCACATCCACGCCGCCCAGCGTATCAATCACCTTCACAAAGCCATCCAGTCCGACCCAGGCATAGGCGCTGATGGGAATGCCGAAGTCATTCTCAATAGCGGCTGCGGTATGCGCAAAGCCGTTTAATTTCGGGGTTGAGGGGCCATAGGTTAAAGCGCCAGAGATTTCGTCGAGCTTCAGACAGCAGCTTCCCGTATCGCTTGGAATCCACATATCGCGGGGGATAGATACCATCGTCACTTTATGATGTTGTAGATCAATGCGCACCACAATATCGGTCTGAGTCAGCACCGCGCCGTTGCCAAACTTCGCATCGTTGTCGCTGCCCAGCAAAAGCAAATTGAACGCATTCACACCAGTGAGCGTATCGGGTAACGCCGTAGGTTGGACATTTTCTTTAGTAGTGCCGACATTGGGCAGCGCCTTCCCCGTCACACTTTGCGCAACCGTATATAACTGGTAGAACCTTGCCACCGCAAACGAAGTCGTCGAACAGGCGCCCAACAGGAAGACCGCCAGCACCACCTTGAGCGCCATCCTCCGCGAACGGCGGGGCGCTTCTTTGCTGGCTGGTACACCAGGCTTGCCAGGAGGAGGCATCCCGCCTGAGCTTCCGTCGCGGTCACGCCTTCTGCGCCTGGGGGCGTTCGGCCCATCATCGCTGTTACGCCCTCGTCGCGGCGGAAAAGCGAAGTCATCAGCCTCTTCGCCAGCATACACTCCCCGGTCGGCTGGGGGCTGTGAAATTGGACGCCGCGAACCCCTGGCATCAAAGCCAGCGTGATCAGCACGCTGACGCGACGGGGGCGGGAATAGCTCCGGTCCGGCGTGCGTCAACTCATCTTCAGAGGGCAAACGCTCCTGAACCCGGTGGTTGGCTGGAGCGTTGGGCGCTGCTGGAAAAGGACTCCTAAACAGTCCACCGCTGCGGGCAGCTTTCGGGCTGTCATCGCCATTCACAAAAGGCGGCGGTGCTGGCGGCCTTGAACGGGCCTGCCGTGACCCATCGGCTGGCCGGGAAGGGCGCTCAAAGTCGTGCCCGCCCCGCGCTGGCGAGCGATCTCCGCTCATTGGCCGCGAAGTCCGATCAGGCCGGGAATACTTTTCATGCTCATCCACTGCTTATTGCCCTTTGTACAACTATGCCCGCTTTGCCCGCGCACCCCTACCCTCACCCTCCGCGCCTGGCGCTTCGTATATGAGCCACCGAAAGGATGGGTCTGTCACGCTCGTCCGTGTCCTTGCTCTTAAATATACACGGTTGAGTTATGGCATTTGTAACATTGTACGAAAAACAGCCCAGGCGCGATGGATGAGTCATCTGGACAAAGGGAAGCGAACCAATCAGCAGCCTGATGTGATCTGGCTGATCAGCGAACCGGGGAATCGCCCTCAATAGCGGTAAACGCCTGACGCAGTTGCTGATAGGTATTGCGTAGATAATCGGGCATGACCTTGACATCAGCCAGCACCGGCATGAAATTGGTATCGCCATTCCAGCGAGGCACGATATGAAAATGCACATGATCGGCAATCCCTGCCCCGGCAACCCGCCCCTGGTTAATACCCATGTTAAAGCCATGTGGCTGCATAGCAACCCGGAAAGCGTGCAGGCAGCGTTGGGCAGTCGCCATCAGATCGGTGAGCGTCGCTGCATCTAACTCCTCAATGCTGGGGACATGTTGAAAAGGCGCAATCATCAGATGCCCGTTGTTATAGGGGTAGATATTCAGCATGACAAAACAATGCTCACTGCGATAAAGGATGTAGTAGTCCTCATCGCGCCCCTGAGCCGGTTGGGTACAGAAAATACACCCCTCAGTTTCGCCACTTGTGTTAATATAGGCCATGCGCCAGGGCGCCCATAAGTGTTCCATGACCCGATCATATCACATCGGCATGTTGGTAGAAAGGTTGGCTAGTATGCTATACTGTGCTATACCATCACACCAGACAATACCCATTTTCAACGAGCAAACAGCGATCTCTGAGAGCTTGAGGAGTACCTGATTGGAACCCATCTATATTACCCGCGACGCCCCTATTGACCTTCATATGCACACGACCTACAGCGACGGCCACTGGCGCCCCGAAGAACTCTTTGCTTATCTTGCCGAACATCATTTCGCGTTAGTCTCCGTGACCGACCATGATCGCATAGACCGTATCGAAGAAATGCAGGCGCTTGGCCGTCAGGTTGGCATTCCTGTGCTGGCGGGCGTAGAAGTGACCACCGAATGGGAAGGCAAAATGGGCCACGTCCTCTGTTATGGCATTGATTCTGCTAACGCAGAGTTCAAGTCTCTGCTGCAAAAAACAGTGCAGCGCCAGCTAGAGAACACCCAGGCGGTTTATCAGGAACTCCGGCGGCGCGGCTATGAATTTCCGCGTCAGGCTGAGGTACTGGCGGAGCAAAACGGCGATCTTGTGCGGCCTGTAGATAATGCTCGTCTCCTCCAGGCACATGGTCAGGCTCAACACTTTCAGGAGGCGCTGAAAATTATGACCGATGCCGGTTTTCGCTCCATCATGGCCGATATGGCCGAGGCCGTCGCTGCCGCGCACCAGGCCGGTGGGTTCGCGCTGATTGCCCACCCCGGACGCCGCGAAACCGGGTTCACTCTGTATACCACCGAGTTATTAGATCAGGTCTCAGAGCAAGTTCCCCTTGATGGGATCGAGGTCGTCCATCCCTCGCACTCGACTGAGCAAGTGGCTGACTTTCAAGCCTATGTCACGCGCCGGGGTTGGCTCACCAGCACCGGATCAGATTCTCATGGCCCACGCCATCGCTATCCTATCGCCCATCAGGCCAGCCTGAGCGCCGCTTTGCTCAACCGCTGTAATGTGCTGCTGGACCATTAGCTGATCCTATCCCGTCGTTACCGCTGCTGCTCGTGTACACGAGCAGCGTTGTATATCGTTTGATGGAGGCAAGCAGGGCGGATGAGCTACCAACCGTTGAATCCTGGCGCTCTGCTCCAGGGACGTTATCTCATCGAAGACCTGCTGGGAGAGGGCGGCTTCGGCGCGGTCTACCGCGCCCGCGACCTGCACCTTGCCAGACGGCTGTGCGCGGTGAAAGAAACCTTCGACACCTCCAGCGCGGCTGCGGTGCAATTTCGCCTCGAAGCCGAAATCCTCGCCGGCCTGGAACACCCCTATCTTCCTGAAGTCTGGGATTACTTCGAGGAGGAGCGCGGCCTGTATCTCGTCATGGAGTTTATCGAGGGCGAAGACCTGGAAACCCAGCTCAACCGTGACGGCCCACTCCCAGAATTGCTGGTGCGCCAGTGGATTTCGCAGCTTTGCGGCGCGCTTGCTCTGATGCACGCTCGCCAGCCTCCAGTGATTCATCGAGACATCAAGCCGGCCAATATTAAAATACGCACCAATGGACAGCCTGTGCTGGTAGATTTTGGGCTAGCCAAGGTCTACCACCCAACCCAGGAAACTGTGCTGGCCGCTCGTGCAGTCTCCGATGGCTTTTCGCCCATTGAGCAATACGGGCGTGGCCGGACTGATGCTCGTTCCGATATGTACGCCCTGGGGGCCACACTCTACAACCTGCTGACTGGCGTTGTGCCGCCAGATGCGCCCGCGCGCGCAGTCAATGACCCGCTTGTCCCTCCCCAGCAGGTCAATCCTGCCATCTCACCAGGCATGGACCGTATCATCCTGCGCTCGTTAAGCATGCACACCGAGGCGCGCTACCAATCGGCTCTGGACCTGCAACGCGAGCTAGAACGGGGTCACGCGGCTGCCGGACCATATTTTCGCGGGCCAACCTGCCCATCCTGCGCAGCACCCCGCAAAGTCGGCTTGGGTTTTTGTGATTGCTGCGGCGCTACCCTGCCAGTCCCTGGGATGACTGGCCCCATTCATGCCACGCCGACCCGGCCTATCTTCGCTTCCGCGCCGCCTGCGCGACGCCAGCATACCTGGGAAGTCATCCCCAGCCCAACCACTCATACACTCTATGCGCTGGGTGGAACAGCCGCCGAAGGGTTAGCGGCGTGTGGCGCGAATGGAACGATCCTGGTCAACGTGACCGGCAACTGGGTGGCGCTCGCCTCACCTACCGCCGACACCCTACACGCCATCGCCCTGCGTGGTCAGAATATCTGGGCCGCTGGCGCCCAGGGCGCTATCCTCCATTATGGCCTGGGACGCTGGAACTCGCTTCCTTCACCTGACGGCGATTCATACTACGCTCTGGCCCTGAGCGGCCCAAAAGAGGGCTGGCTCGCGGGAAGCTCCGGCGCTATGCTGGCGCTCAACAATGGAGCCATGACCCCTGCGGCCACACACACACGCCATGTCATCTATGGGCTGGCCGTCAACGCTCAGGGTCAGGGGTGGGCAGTTGGCAGCGAGGGCTTGATTCTACGCCTCCATGAAGGGTTCTGGCTGCACGAACCTTCCCCCGATTGGAACGATCTCTTTGGCGTGGCCTTCACTCCGAATGGAGACGCCTGGGCGGTTGGCGACGGCGGCGCTTTACTCTATTACACTGGCTCATCCTGGGTGCGCGGGCCGGACGTGAATGCCCCCGCCCTGCGCGCTATTGCCTTCAACAGCCAGGGCGAAGGCTGGGCTGTGGGCAGCCGAGGCGTTATCTTACGGTTCCTTAAGGGCCAGTGGGCGCCCTCCAGCAGCCCGGCGCCCACGACCCAAACGCTCTACAGCGTGGCTTTCCACCACGATCAGGAGGTCTGGGCCGTTGGTGAATCAGGGGTGCTGCTGCGCTGCCTGAGCTAAAGACTGGCTACTCATAGCGCAGGACTTCTAACGGCCTCACTCGCGTTGCTCGCCAGGCGACCAAGGACGCCATCACCATTGCCAGCATCGTCGTACCCATCACAATCGCCAAGGTAATCGGCACGCCGACCCCTAAATCAGTCTTAAAGACCAGCTTGCTCAGAACAAAGACCATCAGTGTCACCAGCGCCATTGCCAGCAGCCCTCCCAGGCCACCTATCAGGCCATTTTCGAGCAAGACCTGCCCCAGCACTGTGCGGCTGGTATAGCCCACCGATTTCAGAATACCTATCTCGCGCCGCCGCTCCAGCATCGCCAGCCCCACCGCGTTGGCGATAATGATGATGCCCGCCAGCAGCGCCAGAGCGGCAATCGAGGTCAGAGCGATCACGATGTCATCCAAAAACTGCTGAATGATGACGCCAACATCAGCAATATTCAGGATAAACGCTGCTGGCGCGGCGCGGCCAAGGGTGCGCACCGCTGCCCCCGTCTGATTGACATCAATCTTGAGGTAATAAACCGTTTGCGTCCCTGGCCCACCCAGCGCAGCGGCCAGATGCTCGCTCCCAAGCAGCGTTCCAACCTGGAGGTTCCGAAAGCTCGCGCTGTAGAAGCCAACAATAGTGAGCATTTGAGCGTTCTTTGCTGTTTGTAGTTGTGAGCAGTTGATCTTCCCTGCCTCGCCGCTCCCCTGCGACCCACCGAGCAGGGGATTGACCACCGTGACCTGATTTCCGACTCGCAAATGGAAAGGAGCCGCCGCCAGACGCGCATTCGCCAGAACATTGGTGGTTTCGCTGTCGCTGGCAGCGAGCGTGCGGCCCGTGGAGAGATCAGCGCCATCGCGGCCCTTCTTCGCCAGCGTAATTCCTGGCGGCCCTTCAGGATATTGACTCAGGTTATAGCCTTGCATACTGCTCAGCAGACCCGCTCGATCTGGATCGGTATCAGGCGTCAGGAAGCTGGGAAGCGGGCGGCCATTGATACACTCCGGCACAAACTGCGCGAAGTTCACCACCAGGCGCTTTTGCAGGCCAGGCAACGTGGGAAGCTGCGCGTCAATCTTCTGGCGCTGTGTCGAGGGCAATCCGGCAATCACATTATAGGGTAACTGCGTGGCGATGCCATTTTGCAGCTTCGCGCTAATATCCTGCCCCAGCACCAGAATCAGGCCGATGGCAAACACCCCGACAAATAAGGCGAGCAATGTAGTCACAGTTCGCGTCTTCTGTCGGCCCATGTTGCGGAACGACAGCTTGACATTCGCTTTCCAGGTGCGCGGCAAAAAGACGACCACATAGCCCAGCACAGTAGCCAGCAGAACCAACGCGCCAAAACCCGGCGCGAACACCACCAGCGCCACCGAAATCCCCACCGCCGCGCTCACCAGCAGGAGATAGGGCCACGAGAGCCGTTCCGGCACCGGCAGCAGGCTAATTGCCAGGACAACCAGAGCGAAGCCGAAGCTCAACAGGCCGAGCAAAATCAGCGTGCCATACACGACCTCCAGGCTCAAGAGGAGGTCGTTCATAATCACAAAGGCGAGCAAGAAGAAGAGCAGCGAAAGCAGCGCCAGCAGCCCAATGGTCAAGAGGAGGCTGCCAAGGCCGCGCCCCTCATCCAGTTCGCGCAGCACGTTCTGAGGGCGAATACCAGCAGCTTTGACAATCGGCAGCAAACCAAAAATAAGGGCCGTGACCAGTCCCACGACAACGCCTGAGACGACAGTCGGCCAGTCCAGCACATAGGTCAGTTGCAGGTGAAGCGCGTTTTCCACCACCCGCTTGATGGCATAGCTCAAGCCGATGCCTGCCAATGCCCCCGTCACTCCCCCGATAATTCCCAGCAGCCCGGCCTCCAACCCAAACAGCGTGTACAGATCACGACGCTGATAGCCCGTTGTTTTCAGCATCGCAATCTCAACCCGCCTGCGCCGCAAGATGACCTGCATCGTATTGACGATGCCAACTCCCCCAATCAGCAGCGCCATCAGACCCACGATCTCCAGAAACTTGCGAATGAAATCCACGCCCTGCTGATTTTGCTGGAGCGCCTCTTCCGCTGTCGTCGCGCTCGCCAGCGGGAAGCGGTCCTGTACCTCCTGCTTCACCTGAGTGGCTTGCGCCGCAGTGGTTGTGGTGACATTGACGGTATTATAGAGTTGGGGCTGATCTGGCGCTGCCGCGTGATAGGTATCGCGTGAAATAATCATCAGCGATTCCCCACCCGCGAAGGCTCCGGTTTCGGCCAGCACTCCCGCTATCCTGACGGTCACGACCACCGTATTTCCGGGGCTTAAAGCACTGGTCACGCGCACCGTATCGCCGAGGCTGCCGCCAAACTCATCAAAGAGCGTCCTGGTCACAATCGCATTTTTGGGATTGGCCCGCAGCACTTGCTGGAAATCAGCCCCATCGGGCAGGAGCATGGCAGGCGTTCCCAGCAGAGGATACGTCGCGCCTGCGGCGCTGCTGGCCGATGTATTCACCAGACGCAGGCCAATGGGCAGCGAACGCTCATCGGTAGTAAAAGTCGTCGCACGCTCATCGCTATAGGCGGTAAATCCCGTAATCTCTCCCCTGGTTTTCAGGTCCGTAAAAAAATGCAGATCGCTTTCGCTGAAATTGCCTGTTCCTGAGGAAATGGAAACGTCACCGCCGTTCAGTTCGCGGATATTGCCCGTCAGCGCGGTGTTGATCATCAATCCAACCAGTTGAAGGGCCACGATTGCCATCACGCCAACCGCAACGCAAAAGACCGCCAGAATGGTTCGGCTACCCCCGCGCAGCAGGGAGCGGCTGGTATAGCTGAGGTACAGCTTGAGTTTCATCGGGCTGACACCTTCTTCACCAAGGGCGAGCCAGGAGTCCCCTGCTGTTAAGCAGGGGGAGGAATGGCCGCCCGACACGCTTGCACACACGTTCCTCATCTGGTATACTCCGGCTGCGCTTAGACACTTGCCGTAGGTCCAGCATGGACGTGCCAGGTAGGCAAGAGAGACGGTTTGCGCAAGGCAACCACCCGATGATAGGAAGCGGGTTGGTTGGAGGACACCACGGCTGAGCGACGGACACTGCCATGCGCAGGAGCACAGGCGAAAGCGCAGGCTGCATAGAAGAACGCTCCTGACTCGGCATGCTGGGCCAGGACGGGCGCGTTGTCAGAGCGCCCAGTTGCACGGTTGCAGAACCATGTAGCGGTCTACGAAGTTGAAGCATCAGAACCCTCCTGGACGCTGGTGAATTGAGATGGAGGCTGGCTACAAACCCCTCGCTTGAGCGATAGGGTATCTGACATAAAACGAGGGGAAGTACTTTGCTCGTACTATCCCCTTTGCTTCTTCTGTACTCCCTGTACGCAAATCAGGCAGCAGAAGTTACATCGCCCCAGCAAGCAACCTAATAGGCTTTGGCAAAAATCGCCCAACGGCTCGCCTGGCGGCCACAATAGATGCACTTGCCTTCGCCGCCCGGCTGGGACAGCGGCAGATTGCGAATTGTCGCCTGGGTCTTCGCTTTCACCTCCGCTTCGCAGACGCCATCGCCACACCACCAGGCTTCCACAAACCCTAGATGCTCTCGATCAGCCATCAGCCGCTCCAGCGTCGCAAAATCGTCGGCGCGATAGGTACGGCTCTGCCTGAAGTCCAGCGCCCGCTGGTACAGGTTCTGCTGAATCTCCTCTAACAATTGCTGCGCCCGCCTGGCAATCTGGTCCTGCGTGATCATCTCTTTGGCGCGTGGTCGGCTATCGCGCCGCACCAGCACCGCCTGATGATTCTGCACATCTTTGGGGCCAACCTCCAGCCGCAGCGGCACGCCGCGCAGTTCCCAATCGTTGAACTTATAGCCCGGCGTCTCCTCGCGCCAATCGGTATGAATGCGCAGGCTAGCGCGGCGCAGTTGTTCCTCCAGGCCAGCGACAGCCTGCGCCACCGCCTCGCGCTCCGGCTCCTTGCGCCAGATAGGCACGATCACCACCTGAAATGGCGCGACCCTGGGCGGCATCTGCAACCCGGACTCGTCGCCATGCACCATAATCACCCCGCCAACCAGCCGCGTACTCGCGCCCCAACTGGTTGTCCAGACATATTTGCGCTCGGCGTCTATATCCTGAAACTGTATGCCAAAGCCTTTGGCGAAGTTCTGCCCCAGATTATGCGAAGTCCCCGCCTGAAGCGCCTTGCCGTCGCCCATCATCGCCTCAAGCGAGTAGGTGCGCGCCGCGCCAGCAAAACGCTCGGCGTCCGATTTCTGGCCCGTAATAACGGGTATCGCCAGTTCTTTCTCAATGAAATCCTGATACACATCAATCAGGATTTTCAGCGTCTCAGCCTCTGCCTCCTCCTCGGTGCGATGCGCGGTATGTCCTTCCTGCCAGAGAAATTCAGAGGTACGCAAAAAGGGGCGCGTGCGCCTCTCCCAGCGCACCACGTTGGCCCACTGATTATAGAGCAGCGGCAGATCACGATAGGATTGCACCCATTTCGCATACATATATCCAATGATGGCTTCGGAGGTCGGGCGAATCGCCAGCGGCTCCGTCAGTTCTTCGCCGCCGCCGCGTGTCACCCAGGCCACTTCGGGGGCGAAGCCCTCGACATGCTCAGCCTCTTTTTTCAGGAAGCTCTCAGGGATAAAGAGCGGGAAATAGGCGTTCTGGTGTCCCGTCGCCTTAATCCGATCATCCAGCAGGCGCTGCATATTCTCCCAGAGCGCGTAGCCATAAGGCCGGATAATCATACAGCCGCGCACAGGCGATTCATCGGCAAGCTGGGCTTTGCGAATCACATCCAGATACCACTGCGAAAAATCGTCTTTATCTGCCAGGTCTTCCACGTACCGTTCTTCAGTCATATCATCTCCTTGCTCAAGCTATACGGCTCGTATTGTATGGCGGGGCATGGCTCGCGTCAAGACCACATTGCCCCGAAAACCAGAGCGCATCTTCTCTCGTAACTCACCAGACCTCTCTGCCATGATCTTCTTCCTATCTGCTATGATCTTCTTTCAGAAAGCAGAAGAACACGCATGAAGGGGTGTTATCGGTGGAGCGCCAGGAGATCAGGAGAACACCTGGCAGGCGCCAGGGATGCATATTGGCAGCAGGCGGATTGCTGCTGTCCTGTGCGCTGCTGGTCATTGGCCCAACGGCGTATGCTTTTTATCGCTACCGCGCCGCGCAAATCTTTTCGGGCATTGTGGCTGCTTCCGGCCAGCGAATAACTCTGCCCACCCGGAGCGCCGATACCTACACGTTGACCCTCCAGCCACAGGTGAGCGCGCCCGGAGGCGTTACGCTTGGCTTCACGCTGCGCGACAGCTTTGGCCGCATACTCGCGGCCAACACCGATTTTTACACCACCGGCTGCCCGGCCAGCAGCGCAGCCAATGAAAACTGCCCTGCTCAGAGCCGCGCCTTCCAGTTCAATGACACGTTGGGCGGTCCGGTCCAGTTGACGCTTCAAGCTACACAGCCAGGCATACAGGTAGCGGTGCAGGTGCGCGACGAGAGCGCGGGCGGTATTTTCGCCAGTGGCTCGCTCTTCGTGTTTGGCGCATTTTTGGGCTGCGGTTCCCTCTTGTGGATCGTGTGCGCGGCGCTCATCGTTCTCTTCGCCCGCCGTCTTGAGCAGCGTCCCGCTTTCCAGAGACACGAAAACGCGAAGGGTCCAGCAGAGTGAGCGATACCACGCGCAGCCAATTCGTGCTGGCCCTCCTCAGCGACCTCCAGCAGCGAGGCTATAGCCCTGACGCCTGGCGCCGTTTTTTCGCCAACCTGACTTCAGCCACACGCTCTGGGGCCGCAGAGCCGGAGTCGCTCAATCGCTCTTGCTGATAAGCGTCCTCGCGCCTCAAACGCTGGCTCCTGTAATCGCGCCCATCTATCTTCCGCTGCTGCTGGTCACGGTGGCGCTGGCGCTGCTGGCCCCGGTCATAGCGATCAGGAAAACCTTCACCTGCTAATCCAGCGATCCAGAGGAAAAATGGGCCAGAGGAGGCGCTGCCGCTGGCGGGCCTGAAACAACTCTGGCTGATCCCGTTGGCTGGGTGAGAAGCCTGCGGGCTAAGGGGCGAAAAAGCGCCGGGAAAATGACCGCCCCAACCACAGAAGCGCCAAGCACACTCAGCGTGGAGCCTGCATCGAACACGCCCAGGCTTACCCCCACCTGCGCAACGGCTACCTGCATCGTCAGGGGGGCCGAAAGGAGCAATGCTCCGGCGCAGGCGGCCTTCCAACCTAAGCCGGTCAATTTGAGCAGGGGCATTGCCAGCGCCCGCACCAGCAATGACGCGGTAAGCAGTTCCAGCAGCAAGAGCAGCGTCCCCTGATTGCGCAAACCTGAAAGCTGCAACCCCAGCCCAACATTGATGAAGAAGATAGGCACAAAGAAGCCATGCGCCACCGCCGCCAGCTTATCGCTCAGCGACCCTTGATGACGAAAGACAAACGCGAAGATCGCCCCGGCAATAAAGGTCGCCAGCACCTCCTCTACTCCTAACAACACAGCCGCCGCGGCAAAGACCGTCATCAAGGCCAGCGCCGCCCGCACACCAAGCTCGGCGGGATCGTTAGAAGCCACAAGCCGTCGAAACTGATGAGGATGCCACCAGACCACCGTACCGAGGATTTGCAAGACCAGCCAGCCGAGCAAAAGAAGCAGCGCGAGCTTACCAACAGCAAGAAGGATTGGAAGCGAAAGCCCATAGCGGCGCAGCAAGCTATAAAGCGTGAGCGCCAGGATCGTCAGAAACTCGCCAATCGCTCCGCTAATGAGCACGATCTGGCCGAAACGCGAGCGGCTCAATTCCGTTTCGCGCAAAATAACCAGCACGACCCCAATCGAGATAGCTCCTACAAGCAGGCCAAAAATAGGGTCGTAGCCAAGCAGATACGCTCCGGCAACGCCTGCCCCCAGCACACCCACTGCAAAAGCCGCGCTGCGAAACACGCCGCGCGAACCCTCATGCTCCACCAGCACAAAATCAACTTCCAGCCCGGCCAGAAAGAGCAGCAGAATGAACCCGAAGTGCGCCAGCGCAGTAATAAACACATCCGGTTGAGCCATCATGGGCATCAGATTCCCCAGCAGCGCCCCGTACAGCATCTCGCACGCCGCCGCAGGCAACCCGATACGCTTACTCAGCAATGGAATGAGAAACGCGCCCGCCATAAAAAGAAGCAGGGAAATGGCCTGATTTTCAGACATACGCTCGCCCCCCGAACACATCACTCATCGGGAACCACCAGCACTGAACAAGAGGCGCGCAGCGCCAGATAGCGCCCGACATCGGGGCGAAAGAAGGACGCCCGCACACGACGAGGCACGCGAACCACCAGCAGATCGTGTGGATCGAGCCTGGCTTGCACCTCGCGGATAGGGTTGCCGGTCAGATGCTGGCGTTCGACACGCATATGATAGGTCGCCGCCAGTGTCAGCATAGCCTGATCGATCTCCTGGCGCGTGGTAGTAATCATCTCGCCCGCAATAAAGGCGGGCGCAGTCACCGCCAAAGCTCGCACCTCCAGCTTTAGCGCGCTGCCCACAGCAAGCGCCGCCCGCAAAGCGCGTAACGAGCCTGCCTCCCCAGTTTCTGCCCCATTGCCTTGTATCAAAGCCGCCACCTGCCGATAGGGGGCTGAACTCCGCGCAATCAACACTGGCTTGTGCGTATAGGCGAGCGCGTCATCCAGAAGAGTGCGCCGCCAGCCAAAACGACGGCTCCAGCCCGAACGCTGAGGCGGAACCACCAGGCACCCCCATTGCTGAGACAACACATCAGGCGAGCGATAAAAGAAGGGCTTGGACAGGCCCTCTTGCGGAACCTCCAGCAGCTTCACCAATCGTTCTTCCCATTGTTTCCAGCGTTTTTCGTCGCCCCAGACCAGAAAATCCATCTCCTCAGCAGCCGAGTGTTCAGCAAGCGCCCGCGCCTCATGAATCGCTGTATAGGCGGCCTGAGACGATTTCTCCAGCACAACAGCCAGCCGGGCGCCATACGGATAGGGGAACTGCGCACGACCAAGACGCAAATAATCGGCAACGCCGGGCAGAAGCAGAGGTGAGCCAACTAACAAAATATGATCATGCTCTTGCAGGCGCGTTTGCCCATGTGGAATAATCAGCCTCCCCTGCCGATAGACTGCCGCTATGAGCCAGTGGTCGGCGGCAAACGCTCGCAGCGGGCGGCCCAGCACAGGCGAAGATGCCGGAATCGTCAGTTCCATCAGTTCGCCATGCCCCAGCCCTAATTCTTCCGATACCTGGAAAGCTGGCTCGATCCGGTTCGCCAGGGCCACCGCCAGCGACGTATCCATCAGAACCGTCTGAACTCCAAGCGCCTGAAACTGCGGGAGCAGATCGGCCTCGCGCACCACAGCGGCTAATAGGGATACACTGAAATGGTCACGAGCAAGACGGCAGATTTCCAGATTGGTCACATCATCACTACAGGTGGCAACAAGGCAGTCAATATCCCCTGCCCCAGCGCGTTCCAGGGCTAAACGGCTCGTTGCATCACCTGTCACACAGATGAGACGGTCCAACCGATCAGCCACATCGGATAGAGAAGGGGGAGATGGCGAGGAAATAGGAGAGAGGGCAAGCGCCTGATGCGCAGCTTCCAGCCCTTCCTGTCGGGTATCCAGAAGAATGACCGACCAGTGTTCGATCAGACGCTCAGCCAGACGCCGCCCTGTGCGCCCCGCCCCAGCAATGAGAACGCGCCGCCGATGGTTCTCTCCGATGGCAGCAGAGTGGGTAACGGTTGCTAAGCGTTCAACATGACTCATACGCGCCCTTTTCCAAACTATAATTCTAGCAGAGCGTCCAGCCCACGTACCAGGCCGCGAAAGCTCATCACCCGCTTGATCGCAAGCAGCGTCCCGGCGACATAGGATTCAGCCGCAAACGAATCATGGCGAAGAGTTAACAGCTCGCCCGGTCGTCCAAACAAGATTTCCTGGTGCGAAACCAGTCCGGGCAGGCGCACGCTATGCACCTGAGCGCCAGCCAGTTCAATGCCGCGCGCGCCGGAAGCCTCTGGCGCTTCCTCGTGCGGAAGCGCCGATGGAGCGCCAGCTTGCGCTATACGACCAAGGCGCGCCGTCGTTTCAAGCGCCGTCCCTGAAGGCGCATCAAACTTATTTGCGCCATGATACTCGATAATTTCGCAATCAGGGATATAGCGCCGGGCTATCTCGGCAAACTTCATCATCAGCACCGCCGTCAAGGCAAAATTGCCCGCAACCAGCGCGCCCACGCCCTGCTCCTGCGCCAGCAGATCGATCTCCTGAAATTGCTCTTCTCGAATACCCGATGTCCCCACCACAACCGCGATACCACTTGAGAGCGCCGCGCGCACATGATCCATTACGACGAGCGGGCTGGTGAAGTCAACCAGCACCTGTGGTCTGCTGTGGGTGAGCGCATCGCCAAGAGCGTCATCAATCAACACGCCCAGCGGCCCAACACCCACTACCAGGCCAATGTCGCGCTGCGCCCCCCGCCGCGCGACAGCGCCTACCAATTCCAGTTCAGGATCACGCATAATTGCCGGAACAAGCGCCCGGCCAACCCAGCCAGTTGCTCCCGCAATGGCTACACGCAGGCGTGCCATATTTCTCTCGCTTAGATGCCCTGGAGCGGGCAAAGTATCAGGCTAATCAGCCAGATAGGGTATCACCTGAGCGCGTCCGGGTGCGCTTCGCGTCTTCTCTACTCATCTTCGCTCGTCTTCCCTGGCGCCTGCCGGAACATAACGCTCAATCCACTCGAAGACTTTCTCGCGCACATGGAGACGCTGGCGCGGACTGGCATTAATGGTATGGCTGGAGCGCGGCACGCGAATAAAATCAACGGGCGCTCGCCCCAGCTTCTTCAGCCAGACATAGAGTTGTTCACCCTGCTCTATGGGGCAGCGGTAATCGTTTTCAGCGTGAATAATACGTGTCGGCGTCGTAATAGTGGGCGCGTAGGTAATCGGCGAGCGCTCGCGGTAGACCGCCTCGGCCTCCCACGGCAAACCATACTGGCGCTCTGCGTAGGTAGAATCAATATCGCCTGTGCCAAAAGAACTGGTCAGGTTCGTCACGCTGTTCAGCGTAATCGCCGCCTTAAAGCGGTTCGTATGGCCGATAATCCAGTTGGTCATATACCCGCCATAGCTGCCGCCCGTCACCGCCAGGCGCTCAGGGTCAATGCCACCGCGCGCAATGGCAGCATCCACGCCCGCCATAATGTCTTCGTAATCCTTGCCGCCCCAATCGAAATCAACCGCCTGCGCAAAGGCTTCGCCAGAACCGCTGCTCCCGCGCGGATTGACATACAGCGCCGCGTAGCCGCGCGCCGCCAGCGCCTGTGCCCAGAGATAGAAGGTGCTGCCATACGAACTGAACGGGCCACCATGAATCCAGAGGACCAGTGGATACCGCTTGCCCGGCTCCGCGCTCTGTGGCCGATAGAGCCAGCCATCAATATCCCAATCATCCGGCCCCTTGAAGGTGAACCGCTCCGGCTGTGCAAGCGCAGCTTCTCCGAGCAGCGCCGCATTCATCGTCGTCAACCGCCGCTCAGGGGCAGTGGTCGGCGCAGTATCCAGGCGATAGTGATAGACATCCCAGATGTTTTGGGGATCGGCTTGCAGCGCCAGCAGAGAACGTCCATCGCTTGTCAGCGCAATCATACTGATATGATGTTCGCCCCCAGTAACCCGCTCTGAATCGCCGCCAGCGGTGGGGAAACGAAACACATTCGTGCTGCCATGCTCGGTGACAACCGCATACAGCCAGAGGCCATCGGCGGACCACTGCGGCGGCGACGAACCACCCCAATGCAGATCGGTTAGCATCGCCGGGTGGCAATCGAGATCATTCTGGTCGCTCACATCATGTGGCGCGCCGCCCTCGCGGGAGATAACCATCACATGCGTATTGGCGGCAGAATTACGCGGCAAAACCGGCGTCATGCAATAAGCGATCATCTGCCCATCCGGCGACCACGCGGGCGCGGAAACATCCGCACTGCCGTCTGTCAGCCGCAGGTCTGTTTTGGTTTCAGCGTCAATTAACCACAAGTCCTGGGTCAGATTGGCATCGCGGTCTTCGGCGCGATCAGAACAGACCACGATATACTTCCCATCCGGCGACCAGGCCGGTTCGCTGTGGTGATAATCGCCCTCGGTGAGCCGCGCCAGTTCACCGCTCTCGACCTTGATCTTGAACAGATGATTGCGCCCCTCCAGCAACCCGCGCCCATCCCAGCGAAATTGCAGACGCGTCACCTCACGCAATCGCTCCGCCTCATCACGCTCCTCGCGCTCTTTCGCCTTCGCATCTTGTGGTGGATCATCAGCGTTGGTAATCTTGCCGTCCAGGCGCACCTCGCTGGTAAAGGCGATCCACGCCCCATCAGGCGACCAACAGAACTCGCTTACCCCATGCTTCATATTGGTCAGCCTGCGCGCCTCGCCGCCATCGGCGGACATCACCCAGACCTGACTCTTCTCGCCCTCGCGGTCGCTCAGGAAAGCCAGAAAACGGCCATCTGCCGACCAGCGTGGCGACGAATCGTGCTTTGTTCCGCTGGTAAACTGATGGGGAGCGCCCGCACCCACATCTAGCAGCCAGATGGCCGAGCGTTTCTCATTGAGTTCTTTGTCTTGCGTTTCAAGCGTAAACGCCACGCGCCGTCCGTCCGGCGCAAGCCACATATCGGTAACAAGCCTGAAAGCCCAAGTATCCTCCAGGGTCAACATTCTCCGCTGGGACACAATACCCTCCAGAAACGTGCTACAGGGACAAAAAAGCGTAGCCGGAGTTGTTTTGCTGTTATCATAGCACGTAGCTCAAGGGGGTCAGGAGGCGAAAGGCAGTTGCAGCCCTGGCTTCACATCCAGGTCCAAGCCATCGCGCTCACCCAGGCGCAGATGGAAGTAGCCAGCGACGGCGATCATGGCGGCGTTGTCGGTGCAAAACTCGATAGGGGGATAGGAAAGCGGAATCCCCAGCGGCTTGAGTTCCAATTCCAGCCGCCAACGCAAGGAAGTGTTGGCCGCGACGCCACCGGCCAGCAAGACATGCGCTACACCATGTTCTTCTGCCGCCATGCGCGTCTTGGTTGCCAACACATCCACCACCGCCTCCTGAAAGCCAGCCGCCATATCAGGGATAGAAATGCCGCCCCAACCTGCCGCCTGCGCCCCCTGCCGCACATACTGATGCCCGCGCACATCGCTTCCCGTTGGCACAGCAGGAGAGCCGCCCTGCGCGCCCTGCACAATATGCAGCACAGCGGTCTTCAAGCCGCTGAAGCTAAAATCATAGGTTCCACGCAGCCACGCGCGCGGCAGCTTGTAATAGGGATGAGTGTTGGACCGGCGCTCGCCCGCAGCCTTCTGAATAGCAGGCCCGCCGGGGTAGCCCAGGCCGAGAATGCGCGCCACCTTATCAAACGCCTCGCCAGCGGCGTCATCGCGTGTGCGCCCCAGCAATTCGTAATGGCCGTGACGGCGTATCAACACCAGTTCGGTATGCGCGCCTGAAACAATCAAAGAGAGGGCAGGAAAACGAGGATCGCCCTCTTGATAGTCACCGCTCGCATCCTGCGCCGTTCTGGCTGCCAGATGAGGCGCAGGCGCAGTATCCCCTTTGCGCAGCCAGTTCGCGTAGATATGCGCCTCCAGATGATTGATGCCGATGAAGGGCAGGCTGCGCGCCAGGGCCAGCGTCTTGCCCGCCGTCAGCCCAATCAAGAGGGAGCCAGCCAGCCCAGGCCCATAGGTA
The DNA here is from genome assembly GCA_036557285.1 of Ktedonobacterales bacterium. Taxonomy (NCBI): domain Bacteria; kingdom Bacillati; phylum Chloroflexota; class Ktedonobacteria; order Ktedonobacterales; species Ktedonobacterales bacterium. The sequence continues at coordinate 88,083 of DATBHW010000040.1, read as the reverse complement.
GCGGCAATCCCATCCAGGTCGCTCCAGCGCGCGCCAGATTGCTCCAACGCCATCTCGATCACCGGGATGATGGTCGCAAGCTGCTGGCGAGAGGCCACTTCAGGCACGACCCCTCCATAGCGTTGGTGAATCTCCGCCTGAGAGGCCACCACATTGGAGAGGAGATAGCGCCCATCGCTGACCACAGCAGCGCCAGTTTCGTCACAAGAGCTTTCAATCCCAAGAATAAGCATCGCTTAACTCTCTGCTTCCAATCTCCGAAGCAGCGCGGACTTTAGATTCTGGAAACGTTCTTTATAAGCAGACGAGGCAAGTTCTTCTGTCCACATAATCAGTGCGTCTTCCTGGTTATCGCTGTAATAGCGATGGCGCATGCCTGCCTCGCGGAAGCCATATTTGCGATAGAGGTTCTGGGCAATATAATTCGAGACACGCACCTCAAGCGTCACCCATTTTGCGCCAATCTGGTTAGCAATATCAATCAAGCTTGCCAGTTCAAGCTCGCCCAACCCTTTGCCACGATAATCGGGGTGAACCGCAATCGTGGTAATATGCGCCTCATCAACCATCAACCACAGCCCGGCAAAGCCAATAATCGAGAGTTGATGAGGGGCCGCAAGCGTCGCAACTGACCTGGAAGGCAGCAGCGATAGGGGGAAAGGGCGACGCAGGCGCTCAGCAGGCTCCTGCATGACGCGCTCCTGGGGCTGGATCAAGGCGTTATCCCGCAGCACAATGTAATGCGCCCAACGGTTATCCTGTAATTCTTTCCGGTAGGCGCTGGGAGGCCAGGTTGCGGGATAAGACAGCTTTTCGATCTCGACGACTCGCGGCACATCGGCCATAGTCATTCGTTCAACGAGGTAACGCACCTGATCCCCTTTCTACATCTGGTCTAGCCTCGGAGCTTTACCTGATCTATGTTGGTGTCGCCCAAGAAAGCCCCCCAGACGGACCAGGGGCCTCATCGCCCGGCGTGAACCCCGATTGTCGCTTCAGACCCCTGGTCGGCTTCGTCCAACGCTCACCGCGCATAGCCTCTCTATCCTTTGCATCGCCCAGGCCATCTTCGCTTTGCAGCGCCAGATCGCGCCCGTTCGACTGACCTGGCGCATCCTCAGCGCCGACAGCAGGACGCCCACCTCCAGCGGAGGGATGAGCGGATGTCTTCCCCCGATCTCCACTTTGGCCCAGAAGCTGCGGACGCTGCCTGGCGCTGACGGTAATATGAGGTCGGCGCAGATAGAGCGGTTCAAGCGTCAGTGGATCGTCTACCTCGCCGCGCTCCAGGCGCTGAGACGCCAGATCGGCCAACAAGCCGGCCCGTCTGACACAAGTGAGCGGGGAAACAAAAAGGGCCAGCGGCCCCAGCGTCTCCGCCAGCTTTCGCCGCGCGCCCGCGCTGAGGTCGCCACAGAAGAGCGTAGGGTGTTTGATCTCCTGGGCCAAATCTTCAGCCGTCACGACCTGATACTCCCCCTGGCGCTGCCAGTAGAGTCCATCCCGGCGCAGCGAATTGCTGATGGGCAGCATGCGAGCAATCCAGGCTCCATCGCCTGGCGAACTCTCCTGGAGCGGCCTGGCCGTCGAGGCCGCATCAAGAGTTGCCTGTTGATAGAGCGCAGCATACAACTCGCCACGACCTGCATCCATGAGCGCGCAAACAGGAAAGGCTGCCGCCGCCTGACTATAGGCAATAACATCCAGCGTGCTGATGCCAAGCAAGGGTACGTTCAGGCTGAAAGCCAGCGTTTTCGCCACTGTCACCGCCACACGTACCCCCGTGAAGGAGCCAGGGCCGGTAGCGGCTGCCACCGCGCTTACCTGTGAGAGCGTCAGTCCTCGCTCCTTCAGCAGCCATTCCAGCCGACGCAGCAACTCGACGCTGTGGCTGGCGCCGACATCCCAGGTATATTCCGCCTGTATCTCGCCATTTTGGCAGAGGGCCAGACTGGCAAGGTGGGTTGAGGTATCGAGGGCAAGCAGCATGACACTTCCGTTGCTAGAACACTTATACGGAGCTATTCCCCTGGGCCGCGCGCTGAACCGCCAGCAGCACAGCGATAAGCGCCCACATACAGATATAGCAAAAGTAGGCGCTCAAGCGCCAATGCCAAACGCGCTTTTCCTGAACTCAAAGAGCATATTGACATATCGCGCGCCCTGCCCGCTGAGCAGGACACCGCGTTTGGTTTCACTAATCATCTTCAGGCGAATCCGCAGATGCTCGCTCGGCCAGAGATGCTCAGCCTTATTGGCCCACTCCACCACACAGACGCCATGACTCTCAAAATATTCCTCAAAGCCCAGATCAAGAATTTCACTGGCATCATCCAGGCGATAGAGGTCAAAATGGTACAGAGGGAGCCGCCCCTCATACTCTTTGAGCAGCGTAAAAGTAGGGCTGCTTACCACCTCACGCACCCCCAGGCCCTCAGCAATACCCTGTGTCAAACTGGTTTTGCCGGTCCCCAGGTCGCCATCCAGCAGAACCAGATCGCCGCCACACAGCAGTTCGCCCAGTCGAGCGCCGAGCCGCTGAGTCTGGGCCAGACCGTGACTCACAATATCAAGCACAACTGGCTGGTCTGCTGCCCCTCCCAAAGAAGCCATTTCCGAACGCAGGCTTTGTATGTCCTGGTCGGATGGTTCCCACGATTGTGAAGCATCCTGGCGCTTGGAAAGCATCGCACGTACCCTGCCGCCCAAAGTGGTATACGCTGTATTATAGCACACCCCTGGGCCATCTGACTGACCGACTCTCTTACGCAGAACAGCCTACAAGGACTCTACTTCCCCTTCTTCATTGCGATGGTGGGACAGGCTACCATTCGGGCAGCCTGTCCCACGCGATCTCTCAAAAGCTAGCGCAGCCTGGCCCCGCACTTATTACAATAGAGCGCCTTTGCGCGCACTGGCTCTCCACAAGTGGGACAGGGAGCCATTTCTGCCGCGCGGCCTGCGCCTGCCGAAGCCCCTGCCGCCCGATTGGCGGCCTTAGAGGTCGAGGCCGCGCTGGCGGCATCTCCCATACCCGGCCTGGCCTCCTGCGCTCCCTGGTACATCTCGGAGCGTATCTGCTCAAGTTCGGCGCTCTTGGTGGTCATCTCACGCTCAATTTCCAGGATGCGCTCGCAGTACTCTTGCAGCCGGGGGTCCGTCAGTGCTCCCTGACGATACATCATCAGGACCGTGTTGGAGAAATCAACAAGCACCTGCTCGCGGGATTGCTTGAGGGTGTTAATCTCGCCCTGCTTCGCTTGAGTACGTCGCAGCTTATCGGCTTCCCAACTTACCCGGCTGATCCCCTTCCCTATCTTCTGTTTGGCCGTTTCAATAAAATCGCTCATTATGGTTTGTCCTATCTCCCGGTTCCGCGAGCAGAAAATCTCAGGCGCTCCTGGAGCCGTTGGCGCTAGTCCAGATGCTTTCAGGAAGAAAGATGGATTACTCAGCACTGATCGCGTGGCGATACACACGCACTTCCTGCAACCTCCCCGCTGGAGTCAACGCGACCGCCACCACATCCACCCGCCAGGAGGCATCGGAACATTCCTCCGCAGCCAGATAGGTCTGCGCAGCGGCAATCAACTTACGCTGCTTGGCAGCCGTAATCGCCTCTTCTGGCAAACCATAAGCATCGCCTCGCCGCGTCTTCACCTCCACAAAAACAATATCTCCACCTTCTTCTGCGACAATATCAATCTCACCCGCCTGACAGCGATAGTTCAACGCCCGCACCAGATACCCGGCCTGCCGCAGCCGTTCGGCGGCTAGCCGCTCGCCAGCATTACCCAGACGCTTGCGGCTATCTCCTGTTTCTGCCTGGTGTGCGCCTGTCTGTCCCTGCCCAGCCATACTTCTGTTGCCCTCACATTGGCAGGCAGTCTGCATTCTGCCTACCATTCACAGCGCCCACCTCGCGGGGTGGGTGTCGCCGCACTGCTAACCGTCCTTCCATGCAGTATAACACGTGCGCGTCATCGTCAGCTATAGTACCAATAACGCTTGCAGGAGAGCGACGGTTGCATTGCTCTCCACTCTCTTAATATATACGACAGAGGCGCGCCAGGGTTTGGAAACCCGCGCCAAAAGACCAGGGCTGGCCTGCCAGCCCTGGTCTTACTGTTCAGAGATTCTCGAACAATTAGTTGCCGGAATCAGTCGGAAGCATCGCGTCGGCGGCATCAACCCACAGTCCGTCGCTATCGGCTACCCCATCCAGGCTATCATCCAGGCCATCTTCCTCGTCGCCATGCTTACCATTTGTCGTCGCAATGGCAACCACTTCATCCCCCTGAGCCAGATTCATCAGCCGAACGCCCTGCGTAGGCCGCCCCGCCTGAGCAATATTCTGCACATCCTGGCGAATGACCGTCCCGCCAGTCGAGATAATCATCAGATCGTTATCATCGCTGCTGATGACCCGCGCCGCCGCAATGGGGCCGGTCTTCCCCGTCAGGCGCATCGTGCGAACACCGCCGCCGCCGCGCCCCTGGGTAGGATATTCGGCGAGCGGAGTCCGCTTACCATAGCCATGCGCCGAAACCACCAGTAATTCAGCGTCATCACGAACGGTGTCAAGCGTGACCACACCATCCGCCTCATCCAGACGAATACCGCGCACTCCGCCACTTGTGCGCGATGCCGAGCGCAGCGTTTGCACTTCAAAGCGAATAGACTGCCCAAGCGCCGTCACCAGCACGACCTGATCTTTGGCTTCGGTGCGCTTGGCGCCAATCAACTCATCTCCCTCTTCCAGGTCCATCGCAATCAAGCCGGTACGCCGCACCACCGCAAACTCATCCAGGTTGGTCTTCTTGACCTCGCCACGCCTGGTTGCCATCACCAGAAAATCTCGTGCCTCGAACTTGGGCACACTCACCACCGCCGTCACCATCTCGCCCTGATCAATGCCAATCAGGTTGCGCAGGTGATCCCCCTTCGCCTGGCGTCCCACGTCGGGCAGTTCATGCGCCGTCAGTTGGAAGACCCGTCCCTTGTCGGTAAAGAAGAGCAGGCCATCATGGGTATGGGCCACCAGCAAATGGCGCACCGTATCATCTTCGTGCGTCACCATGCCCATCTTGCCCTTGCCGCCGCGCCGCTGCGCGCGATAGGTGTTGGTGGGCAAACGCTTGATATACCCCTTCTCCGTCAGCGTGACTACAATCTCCTCATTGGGAATCAGGTCTTCTTCGGTGAACTCGCCCGCCTCAGCGTCCTGAATCTCTGTGCGACGCGGATCGCCATACTTCTCTTTGAGATCGGTCAGGTCTTGCTTAATCAAGCCGCGCACTTCGCTGATATTCGCCAGCACCTTTTGGAAGTAGGTGATATTCTTCTTCACCTCGGCCAATTCCTCGGCAATCTTCCGCCGTTCCAGGGCGGCCAGTCGGGCCAGGCGCATATCCAGCACCGCTTTTGCCTGCTCCTCAGAAAGCTTGAACTTCGTTTGCAGGTTACGCGAAGCCGTCTCGGAAGACTGCGAGCGACGGATAGTCTCGATGATCTCATCAAGATGATCGAGGGCAATCTGCAAGCCTTCCAGAATATGTCGCCGCGCCTCAGCCTTCGCCAGATCGTGGCGCGTGCGGCGGGTGATGACTTGCTCGCGGTAGTGAATGTAGTGCTGAAGAATCGCCTTGAGCGTCAGCACACGCGGCTGGCCGTCCACCAGCGCCAGCACATTGGCCCCAAAAGCCGTTTGCATCGAGGTATATTTGAAAAGCTGGTTGAGAATATTGATATGCCTGGCATCACGCCGCAGTTCAATCACCACGCGAATGCCCTGGCGATCTGATTCATCGCGCACGTCTGAGATGCCGTCAATCTTCTTATCGCGGGCCAGTTCGCTGATCTTACGGACGAGATCAGCCTTATTGACCTGATAGGGCAACTCTGTGACGATGATGCTCACCTTGCCGCGCTCGGTTTCCTCCGTGTGCGCCCGCGCTCGAATCACAATGCGCCCTCGGCCACTGGCGTAGGCGTTGCGAATCCCCTCGCGCCCCTGGATGATGCCGCCCGTCGGAAAATCGGGGCCGCGAATGATGCGCCCCAGGTCTTCAACCGTCGCGTCGGGGTGGTCAATAAGGTACGTAATGCCGTCGCACAGTTCACGCAAGTTGTGTGGTGGAATATTCGTCGCCATTCCAACGGCGATGCCCGCCGCCCCGTTTAGCAGCAGGTTAGGCAGGCGGGCGGGCAAGACGACAGGTTCCGTCTCGTGTCCATCATAATTGGGGATAAAGTCTACCGTATCTTTACCAATATCCGCCAATAATTCATCAGCGATGGCGGCCATCTTCGCCTCAGTATAGCGCATGGCTGCTGGTGGATCATCATCAACCGAATTGTGAACGAACACGCCATCAGCAAGCAGGAAGTTGTGATGCCGCTCAACGGTAATGTCATACACATCTTCCTGCTCGACCAGCCGACGTATTGAGACAACCCGATGGTTGTAGCGCATTGCTCCCGCAAGCAATTCTTCCCAAGAGTCGAAGTAGGTAATCGCCTTCTTATAGGTTGGAATCCAGTTGGCATCGCGCCGAGCATCATAGATTTCTGGTGTTACCTGTCCATCTGAAGCTTCCTTCAGGAGCCGTGATACATACCCCGTAATCTTTTGCCGCATAACCTGGCGACGATATGCCGGGCTATTCCAGTTGACACGGAGAACCTCGGCAGCCTTTTGAGTTAGTTCCCCCATCATCAAAGGGTTCTCAGCAACACGTCGCTGATTGCTGGCCTGGACACCTGCACGCTGGGCTGCTCGAAACTCCGCTTGCATCCACTGGTGGGCAATTTTGGCCTGGTGCATCTCACGGGCATCTGAGTTGCTCCACATCACCTGCGCCATACGCGAAAAGTGCTGAGGCCCAAACTTCGCGCGATAAGCAGGATTGTCCCAGGCGGCCTTTACTCCAGCCGAAACCTTAGCGCGGACAGCTTCACTTGCCATCGCCCTGATAATAGCTGCGACAATTTCTCTACGCTTAGCGTCATCGCCCCACATTTCGCGGCTCTTCTCAGAAACAATGCGTGATACATTCGTGCGCTGCTCAGGTGTCAAAGGGCGCTTCTCAATCCCACGAAGCGCATTACTCATGCGTTCTCGATAGCCCTGATCTTGCCACAGCGCACGCATCCGCTCTGCCATTTGTATACGAAGCGCAGGCTCAGCAGCATATCGCTTCTGCAAGGCAGAACTCACCCGCAAGCCATTCGCCTGACGGAATACATGGAGCTTATTTTGACGAACCATAGGCTCGCGGCGCTGCTGACGGGCCTGCGGATTCTGTTCATAGTAGCGGCGAATTCCAGCCCGTTGCTCCACCCGAAATTGCGGATTGCTCCAGAGCGCGCCGACCTGCTCGGCATGTAAATGCAGATGCGCCAGGAAATCCATCCGCTCGATATTGGTAGGCCGATTATCGAAGCGGTTGAAGTTCTTATGATGGCGTACATAGGGGCCAGTGAACCACTGCACAGCGCCTTGCTCGGCATTGAAGGCATCGGCCAGATGATGTACGAACTCGTATGTCCCAGAGGCAGGCTGCATCACCCGTAGATACTTGCTCATGCCCTCTCGTACAGATGCCGTATCAAAATACCCAGGCATGAGGCTATCATCAGCCGTTAGATATTGCGCCTCTTTGTAGGCGCCGTCGCGCAGCATAAAGCGATGATCTGGCGTGCAGCGAATCCTGGCGCCATTATCCAGCGCCACCTCCACCAACTCAGCCTGCCGTCGCGTGACCCGCGCATTGTGTCCTGCACCAATAACAATGCGACCATGAGCATCTACAGAGTAGACGTAAAAAACCTCATCAGATGGCAATTCCGCAAGCTCGGCAAAACTCTTCTCGGTCCCATCAAGGAGCGAGATTTTGGTATCGCTGGTGAAACAGCCGAAATTGCCCTGCCCCAGCACCAGCGGATAGCGCATATTCCAGGGCTGCGCCAAGCGCACCAGCGTATCATAGACCGCCACATCACCATGAGGGTGATACGACTTCAGCACCTCGCCAACGATACCTGCGCATTTACGGAAGGACCGCGACGATTGCAGTCCCATCTGATCCATCGCATAGAGAACACGCCGATGCACCGGCTTCAGGCCATCGCGCACATCGGGGAGCGCGCGGCTGACAATCACACTCATTGAATAATCCAGATAGGCGCCCGTCATTTGTTCGACAATGCCTACTGGCTTTACAATACCAAGTTCCATACGCGAGCAACCCCTTCTTCACGCTCATAGCAAAAGCGAAGAAAATCAGAGAAGAGAAAGAAAAGTTCTCCACAGGCTGACAACAGGTACAGAGATTGCCTGTTTGTGGCGCGCCTTGTCCACGAAGATACATTCTGTAAGCGCCGCCCCAATGTGGTAATCGTCTCTTCATGAGCAGTCAAAAACCCGCTGCCTCTCATCATCCAGGCAAGGAAAGAACAGCGCCCAGAAGCCATATCATCCTACTTTATTATACCACAAACCCACTCACCACCAGGACAGAAAGGTGATTGCCTGATCGACTGTTACCCTACTCAGGCAGCCGATACATGCTAGAATCCCTTGATTGTCAGCGGCAGTATGGTATGATATTTGCAAAGGTACGTTCCGGCCTGTAGATGCACGCCGCCGATGTTCAAGTCGCCTGCCTTAAGGCATTGGAGCCACACGCGCTGGCAAGCGTGATGGGGGGCATCCGTGTATATCACATCCAGCGAATGTTTTTTCGTAATTATCCTCATAGCCGCCTTTATCGGCCTCTGGCGGGGCTGGATACGTGAAGTAATTACGACAGCTATTTTGCTGGGAGTCATCCTCTTCCTCATGCTGGGTGGCTCAGGGATACTGTATCAATTTATCTTTGTCAACCTGGTAAATGCCTTTCGCGCTTTGTTCAGCGGAGACAGCATCTCAGCAGCGAACTCCAATACCGTAGCGCCGCTCTCAACCCAGGGCGATTTTCTGTTTACTCTGTTGACCTTTGGTGGCCTCACCACCGTTGGTTATCTGGTTGGACATCGGGCAGGTAGGCCGCCAACCGCTGCCAGCCATCGGCTGGCCGGTGTGATACCGGGGATCGTCAACGGCGCTGCCGTCGTCTTCTATACCACTCGCAGCATTATCCCCAATGCCGATGTAAGTGTGCAAGGCCCAAACGCAGCCACCGCAAGTAATTATCTGCCCGTCATTTTTGGCATCGCCCTGCTGGCAGTCGTAGGAATACTCGTTGTATTAAGTACCAAAAGCAAAGCAAAGAAATAACCAAAGGCAAGACCGGCCATCTAACCAGGCGCTCACAGAGGACGTACAGTGATGAGCAGCGCTACACCAAACCCACCAGGCGCCGCTAACGCTCCCACAGCCAGGCGTGGACTACGCAGGGCGTTCTCCAGACAATCACAACAATCTCAGCAGCCTTCCAGACGGTTTTCGGGACAGCAGGCCGACGAGAGAGTGATCTTTCTCAAAAGGAAGCACTGGTGGTTCCTCATCAAACCAGGCTGGCCGGCTATTACGCTGCTGGCCCTGCTGATCGGCGTTATCATCGCGCACCTCGTCACCCCACCAACGTATGCGCCAATCTGGGTGCTGGTGGAAGCAGTGATCGGCGTCACTTTCCTCATCTTCTTGCTGCGTTGGGCCTTTACCGATGTCGCCGACTGGTGGTTTCATGTCTACATCTTGACCGATAAACGGATTATCCTCGCTCATGGTTTGCTGCAACCCCAGCGCAAAGAAGCGCCGCTTGATAAGATTCAACAGGTCTACGCCGACAGGCGCGGCTTGTGGCAGTACCTGCTCAACTATGGCGACATCATCCTTCCCACTTCTGCTGGCCCCCTTGAGGTGCGTGGGATCGCCGATACGCGCACCATCGTTGACACCATTTTGGAGAGCCAGAGTCAATATGCTGCTGGACACAAGGCGCCTGCCGAGGTACCTATCAAAGATGAGACCTTGCGCCAGGTCATCGAAGACCTGGCAAAACCCACCGTCATTGCTCCACCACCCTCACCGGACCCGCCCCCCAGGCCGGGCGTCGTGATCACTCCGGCGCGCACTTTCGGTGGGCCGCTGCGCCTGAGCAGCAAAGTCCGCTATCACCCCGATGAGCGCACCGTCCAGTATATTCAGCGTCACCCCTATGTCTTCTTCCGCAAAGCGGCGCCAGGGGGCATACTGATTGTACTGTTGCTTATACTGGTACTGGTCTTTCACTTCTTCTTCTGGCCGCTCTTGCTCATCGGCTCAGTGCTGGGCCTGGGCTGGATCGGCTTTTGTTACGTTGACTATGTTGACGACGTGTACATCCTCACGACACATCGCGTCATTGACATCGTGCGCGGCGCGGCCATCTTCTTCGAGGGCCGCGCGATTGTCGAATACAGCAAAGTACAGGATGTTATTGTGGAAGTCCCCTCAGTCGTCGCGCGCACCTTTGACTTCGGCAATGTGCGTGTGGAGACCGCCGGGCAGCAGCAAAAGGTGCGCATGAAAGATGTTCCCAATCCTTTTGGGGTTCAGGATGCCATCTTTCAGCGCATCAATGCCGTGAAAGAGCGCGATTCCATCAATGCCGCCAACAAGCAAAAGGCCGAGTTAAAAACCTGGTTTGCGGTCATGGCAAACGCCTTGTACGAGCGCCGCGCGCCAGATCTGATTGGCAAATCATTCGAGGAAGCCGCTGACATGCTCAGCAAGCAGCAGCTTGTGCTGCGCGTCATGGGGGAGCAGCGGTATATCGGTCTGCCGCCAGGCCACGTCCTTCAACAGACCCCTCCGCCCGGCGCTCTGCTCACTCACGAGGGGCAGGTACACATCATCCTGAGCAAGCTCTGACGCCTCAGATGCGTACCCGCTCTAACAATGAGACACTCTCGATATGGGCGGTCTGCGGAAACATATCTACCGGCTGGACCGCTGTAAGGCGGTAGGCGCCATTGGAGGTAAACAAGGCTATATCGCGCGCCAGGGTGCTGGGGTCGCACGAGACATAGACCAGCGCGCGCGGCGCCATTGCCGCCAATGTGGAGAGCGCGCGGGGATGGCAGCCTGCGCGAGGCGGATCGACCAACACGGCATCAAATCGTTCATTCTGGTGCTGAAGCTGCCCAAGCGCGCGCTCCAGAACCCCCTCCAGAACCGTCAGGTTGGTCAGATTATTCAGGGCGGCGCTGGCGCGCGCGTCAGCAACGGCGCTCGGCTGAGATTCTACCGCCACCACACGAGCAGCGCGTTCGGAGAGGAACACAGAAAAAAGTCCTACCCCACTATAGCCATCCAGCATCGTTTCGGTGCGCCTGGGATGGAGCAGCCCAATAGCCCTCTGCACCAGCATAGGCGTCTGGGTCGCGTTGACCTGAAAAAACGAGCCAGCCGAAATGCGGAATTGATGGCCCAGCACCTGTTCAATCAGGTGGTCCTGCCCAACAATCACGCGCCCGCGCCCTCCGGCCAGGCCCACAATCACAACCCCCGCCAGGCCAGGAACCGCAGCCATCAGCGCCTCAGCCAAGCCCTGTGGTCCATTCACCTCACTCAGATCAGCGGCTGGGCGCGCCTCCACACTCAACAGAGCCTGGGCGGCATCAGAGGTTGTCGGACTGGCCGCCACACGCACCGTAAACCGCTCGACCTGCTGACCAACACTTTCCCCCCATTGGGCAAGCAGCCAGGAACGTACACTCTGATAAATCTCATCCAACACCGGATGCACAATAGGACATTCGGTCATATCCAGCACATCATGGCTGGCAACCTTGCGAAAGCCGATAGCGCCATCCATTCCAACAGCAAACTGAGCGACAGTCCGATAGCGCCAGACATCCGAGCCAGCGGGCATTCCCTGGGTCGGCTGCACAGGCGGGTTCGGAGCCTTCCCCAGACGGATGAGGAGCTGGCGCAGAATGCGCGCTTTCCAGGTCAGTTGAGCCGGATAGGCCAGATGTTGCCACTGAAAGCCACCCGTCTCACTGAGGTCAGGATAGCGCGGAACCACGCGGTCTGGCGACGCCCGCAGAATCTCCACGATCTGGGCGCGCGCATAGGCGCGGCGCTCTTCCGTAATTTCAGCGCGCACCACTTCGCCAGGAATGCCTCCGGGAATGAAGACCGCGCGCCCCTCATAGCGACCTACCGCATCACCCCCGTGAGCCAAATCGGTTAGTTCAATCTCTATCATGCGTCCACTGCCAGCCTTGACGGCATCCGGCGCAGGTGGACTACCCCTCTTTCCACCAAACGCCACGGGCCGGGATAGGCGTCCCCCTGGTCAACCCAGGGGGGATGCCTTGTGCATTCTATCACACATTACCACGAGCTGTCTTGTGTTTTTTCAACAAATAGTCAAGAAGGGTACAGGAAGGAGGAGAAGAGTAGAAAAGAAGGGGTCGCCTCTCCCCTGACCATTGTCGCTTTCTCGCTGTTAGCGACAATCCTGGCCTGCGCTTACGCAGCCGGGCGGCGTAGTGAGGAGGGCCTCCAGCGCCTGGAGCCAAAGCGGCTCAGCAAGGTTGCCCCGACACCCAGGATGGCGATGAAGATGCTGAAGAGCAAGCCCACAAATGGGACCGATTCGATGAACGTCAGGATAGCAACACCAACCATTGCGGCCACAACAGGCGAATAGTCGCGCCGGGCAATCCGATGCAGTACCGCGCGCCCAATCAGCCAGCCAACCGCAACATTGCCCATAATAGCCCCTACAGCCAGCGCCAGAACTATGGCAAGCGTCACCGGGATACCAATAATGGTCAGCGCCAGAATGACCGCCAGGATCAGGCCCAGCACCCAACTGAGCGCGCCAACCGCCAGGCTGCGGGGCAGGCGGCTAAACATAATCTCGCCAACCCGCAAGGTGCGCTGGGGGAACCAATGAGCCAGTGCAGCGGCAATCAGCACCCAGACGATGGTACCCGCCACCGGAAAAGGAAAGCCAAACGGACTCAAAAAGGGCAGGTTGGTCAGACTAAAACTGTTGGGGTGATTACTGTCAATATCCCCCTCCACACGCGCGCCCGGCGCTTTGGTAATCGCGCCGCCATACGATTGCACATCACCACCGACATACGCCGTGTCATCAAGCTTCACCCCGCCGCCATAGCTGGCGACATCGCCTTCCACCAGACCAGCAATCTCCACATGACCACCATAGCTCTTGATGTCCCCATCCACTATCCCGGACGATGAGACGTTCACATTGCCACCATAAGTGGCAACATCACCTGTCACATGTCCAAGAATGACCACATTGCCCCCGCACGCTGTAATGTCTTCGGCAGTCTGGCCTGGGGAGACCGTGATGTTGGAGCTAGAGGTGTTGCTGGCGCCCCCACAGGGATGCCAGGAACCAAAGAAAGAGCTTGCCCCCGCGATCAACCCCACGCACAGACAGAGGAAGAGCAGCGCCCCACCCCCCAGCAGCACGAACCGATGGCGCCTCATGATTCAACCTCTTCGTACCCCTGATGGCGCTCATACTCCTGATGGCGCATGAGCCGGAACCAGAGGACCGCCAGCGCCACATAGCCAACGGCCACGCCCGCAAGCAGAAACTGGTTATCGGCAAAAACTGAGAGCATCGCCACCAGCGAAGCAAGCGCCGCAGCGAGACCTCCGAGAACCTGGGTTCCAGCAGCGAAGAGTTGGGCAGCCAGCGCGGGCTGTGTCAGCAAGACAGCAAGCGCAATAACCCCAACCATGACGGCGAAGACGGCAAGCAGTACTCCAGAAAGGACCACGCGCGGCGAAGTCCTCCACACACTCAGCATGCTCGCATTCCAGCCGACCCAGGGGCCAAACGGTAAAATCACGCCTGCTGGCCCTTCCTCGATCTGGGCGGTTTGCCCTTCACGCGCGTCTCCCTGAACGCTGTGATTAGCCGCACTTTTTTGCTGCTGCGTGGCAATCGCAGCCATCACCGAAGCCGTGAAATCAACCGAAGGTCCGCGCTTGAGTTGCGATTGCTCGGAGGCGCGTGTCAACCAGACTTCGGCGCGATACAGGTGTCGCCAGTGCGTGTGGCAAGAAGAGCAGGCGGCCAGGTGCGTCTCAAGGACGCGGCGGTCTCCCTCAGAAAGCTCTTTATTGAAATGAGCGGGCAGCATGCCCCTAACCTGCCGACAACGCATGATAACCATCCTCCTCCTTCTCATCTTCTTTGATGTGACGGGCCAGGAGTTCACGCGCGCGATGGAGCCGCGCCTTCACCAGAGCTGGCGTAAGGTTCAGCGCAGTGGCGATCTCCTCATACGAAAGATCTTGCCAGTAGCGCAAGACCACAACCGCGCGATACTTAGAAGGTAACTTCGCAATCAACTGCTGCATCTCATCTTGCTGCTCCCCCTCAAGCGCCGCTTCCTCCGGGCCGGTATCGTTATCGGCCAGCCAGTCGAGGAGCGGAACATCTTCCAACGGGAGCGCCAGAAAACGACGACGACGCAGTTGGTCAATCGCCAGATGCGAAGCGATAGAAAGCAGCCAGGTGCTAAAACGATGCTCGGACTTATACGTGCCTAGCTGCGTATAGGCGCGCACAAACGTTTCTTGCGCCACATCCTCAGCTTCAGCAGCATTGCTCAGCATCCGATAGGCGACATGATACACCGGGTCTTTATAGCGTTCCACTAGCTGGGCAAAAGCATCTTGTTCACCGGCGAGCGTGCGCCGCACCAACGCGGTATCCTCGACATGCTCTATCGTGCCGGTCATCGCAGCACTCCCTCGCCAGCGTTCGTCTTCAGCCTTGCGGTATGCCCCGCTGGGTCGCCCTGTGGCGAGCCGGGCAACCATCGCTCCTACGTGTGCCACCCTCGCGCCCTCCTGTCTTTTTGAGGGGTTTTGATTTGCATATACTGCCAGGTATACGCAGCGCGGGAGGCAAAGTTGCATATCGAATAATTTTTTTGCAAGAAACGCTCTCCGAAGATTACTCTCGCGCCAGGCGGATCATGGTTTCATAAATATCCTGCGCAGTTGGATAAAAAGCCATCTCCTCAGCCGCATTGTATGGCGCGGCAGGCGCGCGAACCGCAGCGATGACCTCTGGCGTGCAGTCCAACTCCCAGAACAGCTTTTGCGTAATCCACGAATGCACGTGCCGCGCAAACGGCGCCAGATCAGCTTCTTCCGTCACCACGATGACCCGGTTCGCCGCGCGCACCGCTCCCGCAATCGTCTCTTCGTCCAGCGGCATCAGCGTGCGCAGGTCTATGATCTCCACCGACTCGCCCGGATACTCCGAAAGATAGCGCGCCGCCGCAATCGCCGATTCCAACGTCATCGTCCCCCAGGAGATAATTGCCAGCGCCGACGGACCACTCCCCAGGCGAATGCGCCGCGCCTTGCCCAGCGGCTCGGTATAGTAGCCATCAGGCACTTCCCATAGTTCGGCAAGCTCAGGGATGAACTCGCCGTTGGGGTCTTTCGGCGGGTCTGAGCGATACAGACGCCCACGCTCCAGATACACCACTGGCGAGGGCGAACGCCCGGCCTCCAGCAGCAGCCCCTTGGCGTCATAAGGCGTGCTGGGGCAGACCGTAATCAAACCAGGAATATCGGTAAACCACTGCTCGCCCGCGTTGGAATGCCCAAAAGCGCCGCCGCCGCTGCCAGCATCAGAGATCGGGCCGCCGCCGCCGCTGCCAGACTTCATCCGCAGCAGCACCGGGCAGTTCCAGTCGCCGTTGCTTTGATAGAGGATGCGCGCGCCCAGCCGCAGCGTCTGCGCCGACGACTGGTGATAATCCACAAACTGCACTTCGCCGCAGCGCGGGCGACCGGCGGCCATGCTGGCCCCGGCAGCAATGCCAACGATGACCTGTTCGTTCAGGGGGCTGCTAATCGCCGTTCCGGGGAACTGCTTCACCATCTCCTGAGTCGCGCCAAAGACGCCGCCACGCGGGCTGCCAACATCCTGCCCATACACAAAGAAGCCGGGATCGCCCTGGCGCAGTTCAACCAGCGCCTCGTTGATCGCCCCCAGCATATTCATCTTGCGGCGATTGCCCGCAGGCGGATGCGCTTCAGGCGTTGGCAGCGTTAAAACGTGCTGTAGCACGCGATCAGCGCCGACATCCGGCTCCTTCAGCACTTCTGCCTCGGCCCGCCTCACCGCGTCCTTCGCCTCTTTCTGAATCTGCTCTATCTGCTCTTCGGAAAGATAGCCCCTCCGAATCAGCGCGCGCGCGGTGTTCTTCAGCGGATCTTTGTGGGCAAAGGTGTCCTCAATATCCTCAACAGTGCGATAGGCTTTAATATCGGTGCTGCTTGAATGCGGGTCCAGCAGGCCCGTATGCAGATGGATCAGCGCCGGGCCTTTGCCGCTGCGCAGTTCCTGAGCAATCTCGCGCGTCTTCTCATACGTCTCCAGCGCGTTCGTGCCATCAACATCAATAGCAATGGCTTCAGCCGCTCGCGCCCAGGCAACCAGGTCTCCGGCCCACTGCACCTGTTCTTTCTCATCATGATGGGTCGTAATCGCCCAGCCATTATTCTCCACCACCATCAGCACCGGCAGTTTATGCACCGTCGCCTGACGGAACAGGACATTAAAGTCATTGGTGGCAACTCCGCCATCGCCAGTGCAGAACAGCACGATGCGTTTGCTGCCATCGCGCTTGAACGCGAAACCAACCCCGCCTGCAAACGGCGCCAGCCCTGAGACTTCGCTGAAGGTCGGCAGAATATGGAATTGGCGGCTGCTGTAGTGGGAGGGCATATTGCGCCCCGCGCCCATCGGGCCGGTTGCCCGCGAATACGCCTCGCGCAAAGGGCCATAGAGGTCTTTGGTACGCTGAAGCCAGCCCGCCAGATCACGATAATAGAACGCCAGCCAGTCCTCATCATCGAGGGCGGCCACAAGCGCGGCCATACTTTCATGTCCAGCGCAGCCGATATAGAACGGGAATCTGCTCTGCGTCTTGCGAATCTT
Organism: Ktedonobacterales bacterium; assembly: GCA_036557285.1. Lineage (NCBI taxonomy): Bacteria > Bacillati > Chloroflexota > Ktedonobacteria > Ktedonobacterales > Ktedonobacterales bacterium. The sequence continues at coordinate 71,134 of DATBHW010000040.1, read as the reverse complement.
CAACAGTTCATTCATGGCGCGCGCCAGCGCCATTGTTCGATAGAGTTCAACCGGATCAAGGCCGCCTTTGATCTCTGCTGGGGCTTTTCTGCTAATCGCCATTCGCGCCTCCATGTCTACGCTGACACTATGAGATGCCGCTCCGAATCGCCTGATGGGTTTGGGGGGTGGAATGTTTGCTTCAAGAGACGTTGAGAGGCCACCGCCACTTTCTTTCTCAGGATAGCAGATACAGAGCCAGACTGCAAGAGAAAGAGCGGCGAGCAATGCGCTTACCCGCGTGTTGCTCGCCACTCGATACCTGGAGAAGAACAGAAAAAAAGCCTGAGATGGCGCTGTGGACAGCGCCGAAGAAGCTCACGCGCGGCGCACCTCAACCTGCCCATCGCGCACCCGCGTCTCGAAACGCGCCTGTGGGAAGGTCGCTGGCCCACCACGTACCTCGCCATCGCGCACGCGGAAGCGTGAGCCATGCCAGGGACACACCACCACATCCCCTTCCAACGTGCCCTCATCCAGCGGCCCGCCTGCGTGTGTGCAGGTGGCGGCAATGGCGTAGATCGTCCCCTGCAAGCGCACCAGCAGCACCGGCATGCCGTTGGCCTGCGCGCGTACCAGCTTCCCCTCCCCGACAGCAGCCTCTTGAGCCACCGCGACAAAATCTTCCGGGCTTTCCTGCCAGGCCGTATGATTGACCTGCGTTCCCTTCCCAAAAACCATCTCGCCGCCCAGATAAGCGCCCAGCAGCAGGATCACCAACCCGATAGTAGAAAGGATAAATCCTGAAAATTGATTACCAGTCAGCCGCAGCACCAGCGCAACCACATACACCAGGGTGGCAATGGTATTCACAATCCCATGCGCGATACCAACCCGCCGCTCGCTGCCATAGGTATCGTTCCAATCAATCGTGCCGCTCAGGACCGACAAGACAGCCCCAACCAGACCTACAATCAGCAGGATGTTAGAGGCCGTAGCCGTCCCGGAAGATCGGTTCGTGGCAAGCCAGATAATATCCAGCACCAATGTCCCCAGCCAGGCTCCAACTGGAATATCCGTTAGCGCCGGATGCAAGGGATGGCCGAGCGATGTGCCATGAGAAAGGTTCTTGAGCCAGCGCATTGGCGGCCCACCAACCCTCAAGGTCCAGCCAATAAACTTTTGCGTGCCATCGCCAAAGCCTTCGAGCCAGTTCTGGCTATCAATAGAACGTTCGATGACTCGCCGGAACATCGGTCCCTGATAGGTGGGCTTTCTTGGAGGCTCCGCCACCGCAGTGCTTTCAGCCGCCGTAGACTGTTCCTGGGAATCGGACATAAGATCGCTCCTTCTCTGCAAAATTTCTGGTGACGTTTTGAGGAGAATCGCAGCAAGCCTTCCCTGGCTGCTTGCGCCCTATCTTAACAAAAGCGGCCAACAGGCGCAAGGCGTCTGGCTCTTGCTATGCGCGCCCGCCCAGACAGAGCGTAGATGGACAGAGCATCCTTCATCAGCCAGGGTGTCGTCCCTGCTTTTCTGCTCTACATTCTTCTACGTTGGGCAGCTACATCCTGACCAGCTAACATCCTGACGCGATAGATGATGGCAAAAGGACTGGCCCGACGCCTTGTACGACGGGCCAGTTTTCTTCCTGTCCTTTTGGACAGGTTCCCTCTTGAATGAAGAAGAAGGAGCAGTTACCCAACCAGATTTATCAGCTTGCCGGGCACATAGATCACCTTCTCTGGTTCTTTGCCTCCCAGCAGCTTCTTGACACGCTCGCTCGCCAGCGCCAGCAAGCGCACTTCATCCTCGCTGGCCTCTGCGGCAACCTCCAGCTTGTCGCGCACCTTGCCATTGACCTGCACCACGACAGTGACGACCGCATCTTGCGTCAGCGCCTCGTCAAAGGACGGCCAGGGATGCGTATGGATGCTCCCACCATGCCCCATGCTCTGCCACAGTTCTTCCGTAATGTGCGGAGCCAGCGGGGCCAGCATCGTCAGCAGCAGTTGAACCGCCTGGCGATATTCAGCGGTGCGAACCGCTTCCGTCTCGCGGGCCTTCATCAGCGCGTTGGTGAACTCCATCAGCCCAGCCAGCGCGGTATTGAAGCGCAGCCCCTCGTACTCTGCCGTGATGCGCTTGATAAACTTGTGCGTCGTGCGCCTGATCTCGCGGCCAATCTCCGTATCCGGTATTGGCGCGCCGCTGAACGCCTCAGCAGCATCCTGCGCCAGATTCCAAACCCGGTTCAGATAGCGCCAGGTACCCTCGATGCCCTGAATATTCGAGGTACCGCCCTGGTCGAACGGCCCTATAAACATCAGGTAGCAGCGCAGCGCATCCGCACCATAGGTATCCACCACATCATCCGGCGCGATCACGTTGCCGCGTGATTTCGACATCTTCTGCCCATCCGGCCCCAATACCGTTCCCTGATGATACAGGCGCATAAACGGCTCGCTGAAATGCAGCAAGCCCATATCGCGCAGCGCCTTGACAAAGAAGCGCGCATACAGCAGGTGCATCACCGCATGCTCAGCGCCGCCAGTATACATATCCACCGGCAGCCATCTGGCAATCTTTTCCTGATCCCACGCCTCCCGATCATTGTTGGCGTCCATATAGCGCAGGAAATACCACGAGGAACACAGGAAGGTATCCAGCGTATCGGTTTCCCGCGTAGCGGGTCCGCCACAGATCGGACACGTTGTATTCAAGAACGCGCTGTCATAGCGCAGCGGCGACTCAGCAGATTGCCGATACTGAACCTCATCGGGCAGCAGCACCGGCAGGTCTTCCTCCGGCACAGGGACCATCCCATCCTGTGGACAGTAGATGATCGGAATGGGCGCGCCCCAGTAACGCTGACGGCCTACCAGCCAGTCGCGCAGCCGATAACTGACCGCGTACTTGCCGATGCCACGCTCCTCACAGGAGCGTGTGATCGCCCTGATCGCCTCTTCCGGCGGTGTGCCATCGAACGGCCCGGAGTTAATCATCACCCCGTAGTGTGATTTTGCCTCGTTCCAGGTGGCCGGGTCGCTCGGCTCCTCATCCGGCGGGCAGATGACCTGACGGATGGGCAAGCCAAACTTGCGCGCAAACTCAAAGTCGCGCTGGTCATGCGCAGGCACACCCATCACCGCGCCTGTGCCATAGCCCATCAGCACATAATCGGCGATCCAGACCGGCACGCGCTCGCCGCTGACTGGATTGATGATGTACGCGCCGGTGAAAACACCCGTTTTCTCCTTCTCCGTACTCATGCGTTCGATCTCGGTTTCGCGCCGCGCCTGATCGATGTATGTCTCAACTGCCACGCGCTGCTCTGGCGTCGTGATGCGCTCCACCAGCGGATGCTCCGGGGCCAGCACAAAGAAGGTCACGCCAAAGATCGTGTCTGGGCGCGTCGTGAAAACCGGAACCTCCACACGCTCACTGCCAATCTCGGCTACAAAACGGATTTCAGCGCCTTCGCTGCGGCCAATCCAGTTACGCTGCATCGTCACCGTTTTTTCCGGCCAATCCAGCGCGGAGAAATCCAGCAGTTCATCCGCATAGTTGGTGATGCGGAACAACCATTGATCGATCTCCTTGCGAATCACCGGCGTGCCGCAGCGCTCGCATGCCCCATTCACCACCTGCTCATTCGCCAGCGTCGTGTTACAGGAGGGACACCAGTTGGCCGGAGCCTTGGTCCGATAGGCCAGCCCAGCTTTATAAAATTGCAGGAACAGCCATTCGGTCCACTTGTAATAATCGGGCAGGCAGCTAATGATCTCGCGGGGCCAGTCCCATCCGGCTCCCATCCGTCGGAACTGCTTCTGCATCTTCGCAATGTTTTCCAGCGTCCAGATGCGCGGCTGGGTCTTGTTTTTGATCGCCGCGTTTTCGGCGGGCAGACCAAAGGCGTCAAAGCCCATTGGCTGCGAAACGTTCCAGCCGCGCATGCGCATAAAGCGCCCGTGTGTATCAGCGCCCGTATAATGATACCAGTGGCCGATATGCAGATCACCCGATGGATAGGGGAGCATCGCCAGATTATAATATTTCTCCTTTGGCGAATTATCGGGCGCATAATAGATGCCCTCAGTTTCCCATTGTTCCTGCCACTTCTTCTCAATCTCGGCAGGCTTGTACTTCGTGCGCGTAATCATCGTGGCCTCCTCTCCGCATAGAGATACAGCAGAAAAAACCGATTGGCCCGCTCCTACCCTCAAAACAAAAACCCTTCATCCCAGACACCGGGACGAAGGGTTGCTTCGTGGTACCACCCGCGTTGGCAGCGCTCGGCCACACCAGCCGACATTCAGCAAAAGATGGTGGACCTGAGGGGACTCGAACCCCTGACCTTCTCAATGCCATTGAGACGCGCTCCCAGCTGCGCCACAGGCCCCTATCGAACCCTGTGCTGCTTCGCTGCGCGTCGGCATCGGTTCCACCGAGCGGCTGCCCGCTCATCAGCCCGCTATCGGGGGCTATCCGGCGTGGCTACTTGGTTCACCAACACTGCTCCCAGGCGAGTTCGGTCAGATAGTGTGAGCCTTGCACCAACCGGCTCACTCTCTGAAAAGGTTTGACCTACTACTCCTGTTCGTCGCATCGCATCTTCTGCAATTGCCCACATGGTGAGTCCGTTCACGGGTATGTTATTGCGATTGCCATAAGACTATACCATATCTCCGCTGGTTTTTCAAGAGTTTGATGGCAGCCCGCTTGATGACGATCTTCTGCTGCGCTGCCAATCCTGGCTATCGAGCATGATCGTCACCGGGCCATCGTTGACCAGTTCAACCTCCATGTGCGCCCCAAAGCGCCCACCGGCAACCGTTACCCCGCTGGCGCGAACGGCGTCCATGAACCGCTCGACCAGCGGCGCGGCAAGCTCAGGAGGCGCGGCGTTGATGAAGCTAGGGCGACGCCCTCGGCGCGTATCTGCAAAGAGCGTAAATTGTGAGACGACCAGCACGCTTCCACCGACATCTCGTACCGAAAGATTGAACTTTCCCTCAGTGTCGCCGAAAATACGAAGCTGGACGATTTTCTCAGCCAGCAGCCGGGCTTCTTCAGGGCTATCATTCTGTCCTACACCAAGCAGCACCAGCAATCCTGGCCCAATGCTACCCACTGGCGCATCTTCTACACGCACCTCTGCCCGGCTGACACGTTGAATGACTACGCGCATGCTATTCAGCAACCACAACCAGAAGAAGAAAGAAGAAAAAACAAGGTTTCCTCAGTCGGCAGCCGCAGTCGTAGGCGAGGGCGTGCTGCCGGAGCTATCGCTCTTGCTCTTGCTGCTCTCTGCCGCAGGATTACTCTCGCCAGACGCGTTCTTATCCCCTGATTCGCTTTTGCTGGCTGGCGAACTGCTTTTTTCACTTTTGCCGCTGGAGCCATTATCGGTTTTATAGAACCCCGACCCCTTAAAGACAATACCGGCAGGATAGAGAACGCGATGAATCTCAGCGCCACACGCTGGACAGACGGTCAGAGGATCATCGGTCATATGTTGCCAGGCTTCAAAACGGTGTCCACAGTGGCGGCACAAATATTCATACGTCGGCATCTTCGATCAGCCTCCCTGATCAGGATTGAGCGTCACGGCAGATCGCTAAAGCGCCGCCTTAGCGCCTGCCAGCTTTTCTGGAACAGAACCAGAGGCGAACACGTAATCATCCCTCGTGTTCCCTGCCTGATATTATAGCACAACAGCAAGGCAGCAACCAGCAGGGCCGCTGCTCAAAGAGATTCTTAAAGCCCGCTCGATGCTACTCCTGGGCTGCTTCACCCTCTGAGACAATCTCTCGCTCTGCCTCACGCAGCCGCGCCAGTTCATCCGCCAGCAGTTGCGTGCGCGGCCAGTCCTTTTGATTTGAGGCCACAAAGGAATAGCGTATCTGTCCCTTCGGGTCAATCAAGAACGCGCTGGGATGGGCCAGGCGATAGGCGTCCCAATTGAGGCGATTGTAGACTTCGAACCGCTTCATCACCTGGCGATCTTCATCAATCAGCATCGGAAAGGGCAGCGGGTTTTGTTCCAGGTATGCTGCCATCGCTTTGCGCGTATCCCCGACCACGCCGAGAATGACAGCGCCCTGATCGGTGAGCTTTGTGGATTCGGAGCGCAACTGCGCCCAATGCCTGCGGCAATTGGGTCAGATCAAGCCCCGAAAGAAGAGCAGCACGACCCATTGGCCGCGATAGTCCGAAAGGCTGACCAACTCTTCACCCAGCGCCGGAAGCAAACGAAAATCGGGGGCGGGGACACCTGCCGCCAGCCCTTTCTTGGGATTTGGCATTCGCAAACTCCAATGCCTGTGCTAAGCACAGCTTGTTGAGGGGCGATCACTCAGCGCCGTGGCGCGCCCCGATAAACTCTTTTACGCGCTCGGCGGCATCGCGGGTCATCCCATCGAGCGCCGCCAGTTCATCAACGCTGGCCTGGCTGATCGCCCGCGCCGAACCATAATGGCGCAGCAAGATTTTCTTGCGCTTGGGACCGATGCCAGGCACCTCATCGAGCAGCGACTTGAACGTCTTGCCCGAACGCACCTGGCGATGATAGGTAATCGCAAAGCGGTGCGCCTCATCGCGGATACGCTGAATCAGATAGAGGCCCTGCGAGCCACGAGGCAGAATCAGCGGCTCGCCAGCAAAAGGCAGCCAGAGTTCCTCGTACTGGCTGATGCTGCTGTGGTCCTCTTTTGCTACCCCGGCCAGCGAAACATCAATCCCCAACTCCTGCAAGACCGCCATCGCAGCGCCCACATGCCCCTTACCCCCATCGATCAGCAGCAGATCAGGCATGGCGGCCCAGGAATCCAGGGCAGCGGGCTGAGTAGCGTCGGCGCTGATCATATCGGCAGCGCCTGCCTCAGCAACCTGCTCAGGCCGCTCCAGGCCATCCCCTCCATACTCTTGAGCCAGTTCGGCGGCCACAGCAGTTTCTGCCAGCGCGGCCTCTTCCGTGTCCTGAACTTGCCCGGCTTTCGGCAGCCCGCGCTTGAAGCGCCGACGCAGCAGCTCTTGATGGCTGGCGTAATCGTTAGCGCCCTCCACCGTCTTGATACGGAAGCGGCGGTAATCGCTGGTCTTGGGTCGCCCATTCTCAAAGACAATCATCGCCCCAACCGAAGACGCGCCCTGGATATTTGAGATGTCGTAGCATTCGATGCGATGCGGAGGCGCAGGCAGGTTGAGCGCCTGCTGAATCTCTTCCAGCGCCAGCGCCGTTTTCTGACTATCAGAAAGCCACTTGATGCGCTGCTGCTCCAAAATCTCCTGGGCGTTCTGAGCCACCATCTCCACCAGCCGCTTCTTATCCCCACGCCTGGGGGCAGTAATGGCAACTGCCGCGCCGCGTTTCTGGCGCAGCCAGTCATTCAGCGCAGCCAGATCGTCTGGCTCATGTTCCAGGATCAATTCGTGGGGCACATGCTGGGCGACATCATAAAACTGCTGGAGGAACGATGCCATCACCTCGCTCGCGCTCGTATCGCGGGTTCCCTGCAAGAGGTAATACTCGCGCCCCACCAGCTTGCCGCCCCGGAAAAAGAAGACCAGCGCGCACGTCTCGTCATCCGCCCCCGCCAACGCGACCACATCCTGATCGCCGGGGCCGGTAGTCGTAATAATTTTCTGCTTCTCCAGCACCTGTTCCACCGCGCGCACCCGATCACGCAGCGCCGCCGCCCGCTCGAACTCCAGGTTCTCGGCAGCCAATTCCATTTGCTTCTTCAGATCATCCAACACCTGCTCGTGCTTGCCTTCCAGAAAGAGCAGCACCTGGCGGATAACCCCATCGTACTCCTGGCGAGACACCTTGCCCACGCAGGGCGCGCCGCAGCGGTGAATATAATACTGGGTGCAGGGGCGCGCCAGATATTTTGGCTTCCAGCCCGCCGGAGGCTCCTGATTGCGCGGAGGCGCCCAGGTCGCAGCGTCATAACGGCAGGTGCGGTAGGCAAAGAGCTTATTCAGCAGGTCCAGCGTGGCATCAACGGCCCCCGCGCTGGGGTAGGGACCAAAATAGCGGTTGCCATCCTGATGAAACGCGCGCACCCGATAGACGCGCGGAAAATCCTCCGTCAGCGATACCTTGATATAGGGATAGTTTTTATCATCACGCAGCAGGACATTGTATTTGGGGCGATACTGCTTGATAAAGTTGCATTCAAGGATCAGCGCCTCGACCTCGCTGCCCACGACAATAAACTCGATGTCCGCAATCTTAGCCACCATACTGCGATTTTTAGGGCTGAGATCGGCGCTCTCGGCAAAGTACGAGCGCACGCGCTGATGCAGCGATGTTGCTTTGCCGACATAGAGCAGCTTTCCGGCCTCATCCTTAAAAAGATAGATGCCAGGGCGTGTCGGGAGCGAATTGAGCGTTGCCTGAATCTTCTCGTTCATATACTCTTGAAGCTATTTGTGGTATGTTGTTCGTTATATCTTTAATAAGAGGAGCCACAAGTCTCCCCATTGCCTTGACCGGCAGTATCCCAAAGGGTATTATATGGCATGCGCGCCGTGACCGCAAAACCTGCCGGGCGCGCCGAACGCATCACCCGCACGTTGGGAAGACGAGAGGAAATAGACGCTTCATGCCCAAAACAACCGATAAGCGCACCGCCGCGCGACGCGCGGCGCGGGTGCAGCGCGCCCATACAACGCAGCAGGAGGGGACCATCGTCCGACGACGCCCGGCCACCAGGCGTCGAACAACCCAAGAACACTCGAATATTTTTGCCAGGTACCCCGTAGCATTTATCCTCCTGTTCTTCATTATTCTTGGTACGACTGGCTACACACTCTATGCCAGGCAGGTCTGGATTTTTGCGCCTAAACCACCAGCCCCGCGCGTCTATCCGGCCCTTCCCGCCGAGGCAGCGGCATCTCCCTGCCAGGGCGTGGCCCAGTACCTGAACACCACCGCCGCGATCCCCGACAGCGCCAATATCAATCGGGCGTACAGCGCAGCGCCCAAAATGACTATTGACAAGAACAAGCTCTACTGTGTCGGTATCAGCACCACCAAAGGCTTTATGCTGCTGGAACTGGACCCCCGGCTAGCTCCCAACACCGTCAATAACTTCATCTACCTGGCAGACCATCATTACTATGATGGCCTCACCTTCCATCGTGTGTTACGCAAGGGCCAGACTCAACCAGACGGATCTGTTTCACAGATTGCCGTGATTCAGAGCGGCTCCCCAGACGCCAGCCCTGACGGTGGCCCTGGCTATCAATTCAACGACGAACTGAGCCAAAAAGAGGGCTACGTGCTTGGCACAGTCGCAATGGCAAATAGTGGCGCTAATACAAACGGCAGCCAGTTCTTCATTGACACCGCCGACAACTCCAAAGCGCTTTCTGAACACAAGTATAGCCTCTTTGGACATCTGGTGAAGGGCATTGATACCGCCATCAACATCAACGCGGGGGATAAGATGATTCGCGTGCTGACGATGGCCGTACCAATCCCACCAACACCGACGCCAACTCCCGGGCCGACAACGACACCATCACCCACGCCAGCGTTGACACCAACGCCAACGCCAAAGCCGTAGCAGGCCATAGAACCATCATATGGTTGATTGTACAGAGTATTGAAGCAGAAACGAGGTAGGTATGCCCAGGCAATATAACAAAGCGCCGGATTTGCAGATCGACCCCGCGAAAAAGTACCGGGCGATCATGCACACCGATAAAGGCGACATCCAGATCGATTTGTTTGCGGCCCAGGCGCCGCAGACGGTCAACAACTTTGTCTTCCTGGCGCGCGAAGGCTTCTACAACGGAACCACCTTTCACCGCGTTATCGGAGGGTTCATGGCCCAGGGCGGCGACCCCACCGGCACCGGAACTGGCGGCCCCGGCTACCGTTTTGCCGACGAGCCGGGCGGCCTGGCGCTCAAGCATGACAGCGAAGGCATCCTCTCAATGGCAAACGCCGGACCAAACACCAATGGTTCGCAGTTTTTCATCACCTACGGGCCGACCCCTCATCTGAACGGAAAGCACGCCGTCTTTGGGCGGGTCGTCGGTGGCATGAACGTCGCCAAGGCCCTCCGCGAGCGCGATCCACAGCGGGACCGCCAGCCAGGCGACAGGCTCACCTCGATTGATATTATCGAAGGCTAGTTCGCGGGATCGGTTCGGGCGCTGCCTGGTCAGGACAAAGCGGAGCGGGCGCATTTTTTCCGCGCCCGCTCCGCTCTTTGCTGTTTTCTCTTAGTGCGCATCCTGACGAGCAACCAGTATCTCGTAGAGTTTCTGAAGTTCTTCCTCATTATTGAAAAAAATTGTCAGCGATCCCCTATCCTTTGCGTTGCGCCTGAGTTGCACCTTGAGGGCCAGCGCGCGGATAAACTCTGTCTCCAGCGTGCGGGTCAGATTAAAATACTCTTCATTGGCCTGCGGCTGAGCCTGCGGCTGGGGCTGCGGCTGATGCTGGACAGATACCTCGATCAGCCGCCGCGCCAGGTCTTCAGCCTCACGGACGCTCATTCCTTGCGCCACAATTTGTTGAATGGCGTGCCGCTGGGCGTCTTCGTTTTCAATGCGCAGCACCGCTCGCGCGTGGCCCGCTGTAAACTCCTGGCTGCGGGTTGCCAACTTCTGGCGAGCCGCAACCGGCAAACCAAGCAGCCTGATCGCGTTAGCGATGGCTTCGCGGCTCTTGCCAACCTGCTTTCCCACCTCATCCTGGGTCAGTCCATAGTCATCCACCAGTGTTTGATAGGCCAGCGCCTCTTCGATAGGGTTCAGATCAGCGCGCTGGATATTTTCGATCAGCGCCAGTTCCAGCATTTGCTGGGGCGTGGCTTCCCTGATAATGACTGGTATCTTCGTCAAGCCAGCCAGCCTGGCCGCCCGCCAGCGGCGCTCACCGGCGATCAATTGATAGCGAATAACCTCCTCGGCGCCTCGCTGCGGAAAGTGTTCATCTGGCGAAAGCTCAGTCACCACCAGCGGTTGAATCACCCCATGCTCTCTGATGGAAGCAGCCAGCTCCTCAAGGGCTTCATCTGGTACGATCAAGCCGCGCGGCTGGGATGGATTGGGCCGAATGGAGTCAATCGGCGCTTCCAACGGGGCCGCCTGGGGGATCGGCGTGGGTGGAATGGACAACTCAGAATCAACGCTCGCCCCAGGAATCAGCGCATCGAGGCCGCGTCCCAATCCAAAGCGAGGCTTAGCCACGACTCATCACCTCCTCGGCCAGAGCGCGATACGCCAGCGCCCCTGGCGAGGTTGGATCATAATCCAGAATAGACTGACCATAGCTTGGCGCCTCACTGAGCCGGACATTCCGAGTAATGATCGTCTGGAAGACCTCTTTGGGAAAATGCGAGCGAACTTCCCGAACTACCTCTCCGGCCAGTTTCGTTCGCGCGTCGTACATCGTCAAGACCACGCCAGCAATATAGAGATTGGGGTTGAGCTTGGCACGCACCCGTTTGACCGTATTCAACAACTGGCTTAGCCCCTCCAGGGCCAGATACTCGCATTGCAAGGGAATCACCACGCCATCGGCTGCAACCAGCGCGTTAACGGTCAGCAGGCCAAGCGAAGGGGGGCAATCAATCAAGACATAATCATGGTGCTTGCGGGCGCTTTCCAGCGCCGTGCGCAAACGATACTCGCGCTCCGGCAGATCAACCAGTTCGATCTCAGCCGCCGCCAGGTCTTGCGTACTGGGGGCCAGGCGCAGGGCTGGCCGTGCAGTGTTGACGACCACATCATTCAGCGACACATCCTGCTTTACCAACACCTCATAGATCGAAGCCGTCTCGCGGTTCTTGCCCGCGCCGATACCGCTGGTCGTGCTGGACTGTGGATCAATGTCCACCAGCAAGACGCGCCGACCAGCCTCAGCCAGATAGGTAGCCAGATTAATGGCGGTAGTCGTCTTGCCGACCCCGCCTTTTTGGTTCACAATCGCATACACTCGTGACATTGCAGATCCCGTCCCCTTCGCAGAGCAGTCCGCAGGCGCCTGATGGTCCGGTAGTTTACCTCTCTCCTTCCATAATACGGGAGAATGGAAGAGATGGCAAGCCGCTTCTCTTTTAGCGACGCTGACTGGACCATTACCAGCCCCATTGTAACAAATGCAGCCAGAAGAGGCAATGGGTTTACCGCCTGCAAGCGAGGGCTTCTTACAGGACTCTTGAGAAACCAGATCAAGCAAAGCAACATGATATAATAGCAAACAAAGGAATTGCGCCTATCAGCCGGAGTCAGAAGGAGGAGGCGGGCCGTGATTATCGGCAAAGTCGTCAAGTCGGACTCACATATCACCTATGCCTGCCAGGTCTACAGCGCGGGGGAAGTGGAGGTCCAGCCTGGTCCCACCGATTGCGCCTTTGGGCAGTTTGTGCGCGCGGCGGTGCGCAATGGGTCAGCGGCCACGCAGGCAGCAGGCGCAAATGGTCGCGCCGCTGGAGGAAATCGTTCAACCGAACAGGCGGGCGAAATATGGGCCATCGGCATCATCTACGATACCATTTTGCTCAATCCAGCCTTCGGAACGTTGGGGCCACGCCTCTCCAACGCCGAGCAGATCGAAATCTTCTCGCCCGATTACCTTTCCGAGCGGGCCATGCTCGTCTATTTCAGCGTCCTGGGCTTGATGGAGCGCAGAGATCATGCCTCCGCACACTGGCGTGTTACTCACGGCGTACCCCCGGTGGCGCTTGAATTGGGCTGCGAGGTCGAGACTATCGAAGCTGGGCAGATTCGCGCCTTCCATTTCTTCGCCGATGGGGGCGAGCCTGGCGGCGCCGAACCCTATCTGCATATGGGCTATCTGCCCCATCTGATCGCGCAGCGCAACAGCCTGCTGCCCCAGGTTACGCTGCGCATTGTCGAGCAGCTTGAGCAGCTTTTCCCGCAAAACCGCGCCCTGCTGAATATTGTCAAGAGCAACTTTGCCTGGAAGCTGAAAGTAGAGACGACGGGATAAGCCGTCCCCGGATGCGCCTGCCCTGATCCATAGTGCTGAATCAGCGATCCCACTCTCCATCAGTTTGGAGCATGCACAGCATCCCAAACTGTATTATATGTGGCATCTTATCTAGCACCCATAGCATCTTAGATAGCATCTAAGGAAGGCAAGAAACCATGCCCGAACGCCTGGAAGGCTCTCGTTCAGTCTCCGCGCAGCCTGTTGCAGCGGGGAGTCATGCTCAGGAAACGCCAAGGCCCGTCGGCATCACCAAAGGCCCCGGCGAACAGATTCATCAATACACTTTTATCTCGCGTGACCGCGAGCAGGCTCTTAAAAACGGTGAGTATGTCTATTATGAACTCTCCCTGGGCAATGCCGAAAATGGAAGCAGCGCCAGCGCCAGCGCCACGCGCCAGATACTGGGGCGCATCCTCAAGCGCGTGCCGGTACAGTTATATCCAGACACCTTCCTGGCCGAGCCGGAGATTCCGCCCAGCCAGGTAGCCGCAATGGTCGGCTATGATGACGCCGCCAACGAACTCTTCGAGCTACACGTCGCTATTATGGGCTATTACGATGAAACGCTCGGCAGCTTTGTCAATCCCTGGATTCCCCCCCCATCGGGCCGTCCCATTTATCTTGCAGATAACGCGCTGCTCGCCCGCGTCCTCAGCAAGCGCCAGCCTGCTGCCATCGGCGCGGCGCGGATTGGGTCGCTGCTCACCCGTCAGGACGGCGCGGTACCCGTTGTGCTTGATGTCAAAGAACTGGTCAGCACCCACCTGGCAATCATCGCCAGCACCGGCTCAGGCAAAAGTTATCTTGCCAGCGTCATCATCGAAGAACTGATGCAGCCAAATAACAAAGCCTGCGTGCTGATTGTAGACCCTCACGGCGAATACAACACCCTCGACCAGATCGCTAACCTTCCAGAGTTTCGCGCGGGCAGCGGGCGCAACGCCTACCAGGCCAGGGTTCAGGTCTACCAACACGATCAGGTGAAAGTGCGCATCTCCTCGCTCATGCTCGGCGATCTGCGTTACCTCTTACCAGACCTCACCGAAAAGCAGCATTACCTCCTGGGTCGGGCCTACGGCAGAGTCACTCGCGGCAGCAAGGGCAAGCCGTGGACGGCTGAAGACTTGAAGCGCGCCGTCAGCGAGGCAGGCAAAGAAGACGCCGAAGAAGAGCAAGATAACTCCAGCACCATCGGCGCGCTGCGCTGGAAGATCACCAGCCGCTTGCAGGAAAACACCTTCGTGTTTGACGACTTCCAGCACCTGGACCTGGGCGAAATCTTCAGGCCAGGGCAATGCACCGTCCTGCAACTCAACGAAATTGATGACCGCGATCAGCAAGTTATCGTCGCCACGCTGCTGCGCCGTCTCAACAAAGCCCGCATGGATACCGAGCGCGGCAAAGTTCACGCTGGGGATGAGTCGCACCTGCCCTATCCGGTTTTTCTCTTGCTGGAGGAGGCACACCACTTCGCCCCGGCGGGCGGCGATGTCATCACCACCGGCATTCTCAAACAAATCCTGTCAGAAGGGCGCAAGTTTGGCATTGGGGTTGGCCTCATCAGCCAGCGCCCTGGCAAACTCGACGCCGATGTCCTCAGCCAGTGCCTTACCCAGTGCATCATGCGCATCGTCAACGAGGTCGATCAGCACAGTGTAGCCACTGCTATCGAGGGCGTCGGGCGCGATCTGCTCGGCAACCTGCCTGCGCTCTCCAAAGGGCAAGTCATCGTGGCAGGCGGCGCGGTCAATACCCCTGTGCTGTGCCGGGTGCGTTCCAGGCTGACGCCGCATGGCGGTGAGAGCAAAGACGCGCCTGATCTCTGGCAAAAACACTTCTCCGATGGCACCCAGGAGGCGCGCCGCCGCGACGCAGCCATCCTCTACACCGATGACAAGCCTTTCTCCATCTACAAGAGTTAAGCAGGAGGACGCGGGATGACAATCCGCCACCCAATACTGACCATGGCGGCGGTGGCGCTGGTCGCCTGGCTCGGCCTGGGACTGTTCGGAAAACTGGTATCTCCCGCTGGCGCCGCGCCGCGTCTCCTCTTCCTGCTT
Organism: Ktedonobacterales bacterium; assembly: GCA_036557285.1. Lineage (NCBI taxonomy): Bacteria > Bacillati > Chloroflexota > Ktedonobacteria > Ktedonobacterales > Ktedonobacterales bacterium. Next base: position 56,113 of record DATBHW010000040.1, on the reverse strand, counting down.
CTCTTGTTCATCGCCTTGACGGCAACCTTCACCCCAATAGCCCAGTTTCTAGGACGGCAGCTGGTACGCTCGAAATGGTATGCGCAGCACAGCTTGCGACACGCGCTCCGCCAGGGAGCGTTGGTAGCCCTCGCTATCATCGCAAATCTGGCGCTGAGAGCATTGGGAGCCTGGTTCTGGGCAGACATTATCCTGATTGCGCTGGCCGTGATCCTCGTGGAGATCATTGCGCTCGCTCGAAAGTGAGCGCGGTGTCCTGGCGCTTGATAACGCCCCGAACAACGACTATAATTGGGGCATATGGGAGAAGTTGGTTCAGCGTGGCAGGCGGGCAGAGAGAATGGCTTCAGGCGCTGGCACACTGATAACGGATCGGTGAACCCTGAAAGCCGCTCGTGTCCGATGCAAAGGAGGGAATTCATGAACGCTTACATTCAGTCAGATCGCCGAAGCCTTTTGCTGGAACGGCGCAAGCTCTATGAAGCGGAGGTGGTCGAAGCACTGCTCAACGAAGACCCGGAGGAGCGTGAAGAGCGCCTGCATCTGGTGCGAGCCTGCCAGCCAATGTTGGCGGCCACCCTCAACACGCTGGCTATCTTTGATCCCGAAGATTACAAGGAGTAGGCGATAGCTCGTCCATGCCACATCCCTTTTTAGAACCCGACGGACTCACCTTCCATAATCAGGTAGAGTTCGGTGGACTGTATTGGGTCAATTTCACGTATCCACCGCTCCCGCCTGGTGTTGAGGAGCGGCGGATTCTTGATTGGCACCCGGCGCTGGTGATCTCCAGTCCGCCGTTCTGCCGTCACTCCGGCGCGGTCAACGTGCTGGCCGTGACCAGCTACCGTGGCAAGCTGCGCCCCTATCACTACCTGCTGCTAAAACGCCATTATCCGCAGCTTGATACCGATAGCCTGATTAAGACCGAACTGGCCTATCCGGTCTTGCGCGCCGCGCTGCCCGATCAACATTTTATCTGCAAGCTCAGTGATGATGATCTGCAAGGCGTGCTGCATAAAGTCGCCGATGTGCTGGGTATTACCATCTTTCATGAAATAGACATCTCACTGTGAACGTCTCCTATTGCTTCACATGATGGGTGAGGTTGCTTCCGCGTGACACCATCTGAGACACAGCAGCAGTTACGCCAGCTTCCCTCTGTCGATGAGTTACTGCGCCAGAGCCAACTGGCCTCTATCGCTACCACCAGCGCACACTCGCTGCTCGTGGAGTGCGCCCGCGAGACGCTCTGGTCTATTCGTGAGCAGATTCGCTCCGGCCAGACCAGCCCACCTCTGGCAGACATTGCAGCGCGCGTCTACGCGCTGTTCCAGCAGCGCCAGCGCCCCAGCCTGCGCCCGGTGATAAACGCTACCGGCGTGATCATCAATACGAATCTGGGGCGCGCTCCGCTCAGCCAGGAAAGTCTCCAGGCTATAGGAAGTGTGGCCCTGGGCTACGCAAATCTTGAGTATGACCTGGGGCAAGGAGAACGCGGCTCGCGCCATACCCATGTGCGCGCGCTGCTCTGTGAACTGACCGGGGCCGAAGACGCGCTTGTGGCGAACAACAACGCCGCAGCCGTGCTCGTCGTCCTCAGCGCCCTGGCCGTCGGGCGCGAAGTGATTATCTCGCGCGGGCAGCTTGTAGAGATCGGCGGCGGATTTCGCGTCCCCGACGTGCTGCGCCAGAGCGGCGCGCGCCTGGTAGAAGTGGGAACCACCAATCGCACGCGCCTGCCCGATTATGAGACGGCCATCACCACAGAAACCGCTCTGCTGCTCCAGGTGCATCCCAGCAACTTTCTGATAACCGGCTTCACCGAGTCCGTCTCGCTGGAGGCGCTGGCAGAGTTAGCGCACAGCCGGGGCTTATTGGCGGTGGCAGACCTGGGAAGCGGTTGCCTGCTCGATAGCGCCCGCTTTGGCCTGGCCCATGAACCGACACCCCAGGAAAGCATTGCCGCCGGAGCCGATATCGTCTGTTTTTCGGGTGATAAGCTGCTCGGCGGCCCCCAGGCTGGCATCATCCTGGGAAAGCGCGAGCTTATCAGCCGTATCGCCAGACACCCGCTGATGCGCGCCATTCGCATTGATAAGCTGACCCTGGCCGGACTGGAAACTACGCTGCGCCACTATCAGCGGCATGAAGCGCCAGAGCGCATTCCCATCTGGCGCATGATCGCGGCGACCCCGGAAACGCTCGACCAGCGCGCTCGCCAGTGGATGGCGCAGCTTCGTAACTGGGGCATCCGCGCGGAAGTCGTGGAAGGCCAGTCAACCATTGGCGGCGGCTCTCTGCCTGACGAAACCCTGCCCACGGCACTGCTAGCAATCAACGCAAACAGCGCGAAAAGCGAGGAGAGCCGGAACAGCGCGGAAGGCCAGGAACACCCGCGCTCGCCTCTGGACGCGCTGGCATCCAGGCTGCGGGCTGGCGAACCGCCGGTTGTTGCCCGCATCTTACGGGACCGGCTGCTGCTGGACCCGCGCACCGTCCTGCCAGAGCAGGATCAGGCTTTGCTGGCTGCGCTCCGGTCGGCGCTTGCCAATAAACCAGCTTCCTAACTACTGCTGCTTCTCCTGGGCAGGCGCGCCCACTACCACAGCCTCCAGGCTCTCTGAAGGACCATTGGCGGCAGCCGCCTGTTCTTTCTTTGCCTCCGAGGCTATACCGCGCCGCGCCAGCAGCAGCCCTGCCAACACCACAGCGGCGCCCAGCAATTGACCCGCCGAGAACCCTTCACCAAGCAGCAAGAAAGCCACGGCGCCACCAAGCACAGGCGTAGGATAGTTATACAGCGTAACGTAGCCAACGCCGCGCCGGATAATAGCCCAGTTCCAGATGGAATAACTGACATAAACCGGGAAGACGACCCCATAGCCTACCACTGCCCAGGAGCGCCACGTTACCAGCGACCAATGTTGATGAAACAACGCTGGCACACCAACGGGGGCCAATGCCAGCGTTCCTACAACCAGCGTATAGCACATCAGTTCAGCCTGAGAAAAGCGCGTCCCCAGCTTTTTGTTAGTGATACCGTAGAATGCAAAGGAGAGCGCCGCCACCAGGGTCAACAGATCGCCAAGAATCATCGTGGTTGGGGTCACATGGCGATCCACCCCCTCGTGCTGAAGGTTCCCGCCAGCCGCCAGAAGAAAGAACGCTACACCGGCAAAAGCCAGCAGCACCCCGGACCATTGTACCAGACTCACTCGTTCGGTACGAAAAAGGGCCAGCAAAATCACCGAAAAAAGCGGAACGGTTGCCGTCAGCAAGATCGAGCCAAATGCAGTGGTCAGGCTCAATCCCACAAAATAGAAGAGTTGATAAATGCCATAGCCGGTCAGACCAGAGACCACCAGCGGGAGTATATCACGACGCTCGAAGCGCCAGGCGCGCCCGCCACGCCGCCCATGTCGCCAGAGCAGCAGCAGCGCCAGCGCAGTAATCAGCAGGAAGCGCGCATAGACAAAGGCAAACGGGTCCAGCTCCTCCAGAGCAATTTTGAAGAGCGCGGGGGAAACGGACCAGATAATCACAACAAAGCAGAGGGCAAGATCAACCGAATACTTGCGGAGAGCCAAGAGCAGCACATCCTTTCTGGCGCAAAAGTTGCTGGCAGCGCAGGCGCAGAGAAGGCTGTGCCATTGCTACCGACCAGCCAGAAAAGGGTCCAGAAACGAGGTATAGCGCGCTATCATGAACCGCGAGTGCTGGTCCATTGCATAGTATAGCGCGTTTGGTTAGAAACGACCAGCCGGGGAACCTGCGCGCGGAAGCCAAACGGCTGCGCAGCCGCTACTGCTGCGCCAGAGCATGCGTCAGGCGCAGCACAATCCGGCAGAAATGGAGAATGGCCGCAGCCGTCGCAAGCTGTGCCTCTTCCTCGCTCTCGCCTTCATCTGGCTGTGGGCGCGAGCGACAAAGCGCACGCAGGACAAAGAGCACATCGTCTTTAAGCACGCTATCCAGCCGCCCGCTGCGTACCATCCGCACCACACGCCCGATGGTTGCCTGCATCTCACGGCGCACGACGCTTACCTGATCGAGATCATCATCTTCCAACGTCTCCCAATCCTCATCCTCCAGATCAGCATCCATGAGCGGGTCCACCTCAGCAGTATCAGCCAGATCAGCTTCAGCCCCATCAACTCCTGGTTCATCGGGAGGCAGGGGTTCCCATCGCACACCCAGTCGGTTCAGGAGTGTCTCCAACTCTTGCTCCCAGTTGGACATGCGGGCCGCCCTCCCTCTGAAAATACAGCGACAGTAGCTGCTCAGTCTGAGCGCGTCCAGTCTAGCATAGTGATCCCCTCTTGTCGAGAGGTCATCCATAACACCATAACACCAAAAAGGCAGAGCGCCAGAGATACCCCTGGCGCTCTGCCTTCTCTGCTTCTATCTCTCTGTTTTTTGGGTGAGGCTTTCCCCTCAGACATCCTGAAGCGCCAGAGCCACCGCGCCTTTCAGCGAGGCATCGCTGCCAAGCGCAGACGGAACGATCCGCACCGGCTCGGTGGAAGCGCGCAGGCAAAGCGGAGGGACCATCTGGCGCAGCGGCTCAAATAACAGATCACCAGCCAGCGCCACCGCCCCACCAATGATAATCACGCCAGGGTCCAGCATATTCACGAGGTTAGCCAGGCTCAGGGAGAGGTAATGCAGCGCCTCGTCAATCACCTTTTGCGCTATCGAATCACCCTCAGCCGCAATCCGAAACACCTGATCGACGGTCATGGCTTCTGCCCGGCCTCCAGTGACCCGCCGAATCGCCTCTTCCGTCTGCGGATACTCCACCGAGATACCTATCATCGTGCGGACAATGGCCTGTGCCGAAGCAATGCCCTCCAGGTGTCCCCGCCGACCACACGGACAGAGCGGTCCATCCTCCTTCACAATCGTATGGCCGATCTCGCCCGCCATCGTCCCCGCGCCATGATAGATCGCCCCATTGATCACAATCCCCGCGCCGATGCCACGCCCCAGGCCCACGTAGACCAGATTTCGCTCGCCTATGCCCGCGCCAAAGCTCGCCTCGCCCAACGCAGCGGCGTTAGCGTCGTTATCCAAAATCGTCGGAATCCCACAGCGTTGCTCAATCAAATCTTTGAGTGGCAGATGGTCCCACCCCTCCGCGCGATACATGGTGCGCACCAGCCCACGAGCGGCATCCACCGGCGCGCCGACCGCTATCCCACAGCGCAGCACCCGATTGCCTTTCAGCCGCTCTGGCGAGCAAACCGCAGCAATCGTTTCTTGCAGCAGCGCGACGGCTTCCTGGCCCTCTGGCGGAGCACTGAGCCGCTTGCGCGTGTGATGAACCATCTGGCCCTGAAGATCAGCCAGAGCCACAGATACCTGCATCCCAGCGCTGCTAATCTCTACCCCCAGGACATAGCCCTGAGTAGCAAGGACCATTGAATGGGCATGGTTGGATACCAACTCATGTTCGTGCCAGGTCTGGTTCATGGGGCCTCCTTCGGGATGAGCGTCAGCGCCGCTCTCCGTCCTCAGGACCGCGCCAGCAAAGGCGCGTATCGCAAGACATACATCTGCATGCTGTGGGCCGAGAGTCGCACGGTTGGGGCCAGTCATTGAGGGACGCAAGACATCAAAGGACCAGGCAGGCTTGAGTTATCTCTTCCTGCCGCCTCTCAAGTATAGCATACCAGGCATCAGCCGCCTGGCGTCAGTCTGCCCATATGCCTCACTGAACACATGGGATGAAAAGAGGCGCCAATGCCTGGTATAGTTATGAGTAACTATGACCACTGAAAAGAGCGAAACCGCCCAGGCGTCCCAGGCCGTCCAACCCACCAGGTCTGTCTGGACCATCCAGACGGCCCTGGGCTTTGGCCTGATGACCTTGATCTGGGGGTCATTCTCGGTGGCAGTGAAGCTCGGTGTGAGCGGCATCCCGCCCTTTCTGTTGGCCGGGGCGCGTTTTTGCCTGGCTGGGGCGCTGCTCTTCGCGTTCCTGCTGATTCGCCAGGAGCGCCTGTTTCTTCCTCGTCAACGCTTTCCGGGCGTCTTGCTGCTGGCCTTTCTCATCATCGGGATTCCCAGCGCCTGCTTTTTCTGGGCGTCTCAATACGGACCAGCAGGCACACTTTCAACCATCTGGGCCATATCCCCTATTTTCACCGCGTTGATCAGCTTCCGCGCCCGCGACGAAGCGCGCGGTTGGCGCGTTCCCCTCAGTTTGGTGATCGGGCTGCTGGGGGTCATGTTGGTCTTCATTGACAAACTGAGTATCGGCGAAGGGCAGGCGCTGGCCGCCGAGGGCGCTGTTCTCTGCTCAGCAATCTTTTACGGGGCAGCAATGCGCGTCGCCAAAAGCACCGCCGATCTCCCCCTGCTGCCGCTCACCGCCTGGGAACTCCTGTTGGGCGGCCTCATCCTCTCAAGCGCCAGCCTGCTTTTCGAGCGCGGGCAGCCGGTGCATTGGACAGCACTTAATATCAGTATCTTGCTCTATCTGGCAATTATGGCTGGCTGCGTCACCTTCGCGCTCACCTTCTGGCTTATCAAGCGCATTGGCGCTATCCGCACCACCTATAATTCGTTCCTGATGCCCGGTATTTCCCTGGTACTGGCAAATCTCCTGCTGGAGGAACCGATTACCCTCCCCAAACTGGCGGGGATGGCGCTCGTCGTGGGCGGCCTGACGCTGGTTGTCAAGAGCTAGCAATCCTCTTACCTCCTTACTCTGGCGCTCTTAGTGCTCCCTAGCATATAATATCTGAGGAGGGCAGCGATAGACCTGCCCAAGGATGGAGGTACCTGGCAATGCAGATTCGGCTTTCATCGCTTCGTATTCGTCTTGCTGTTAGTACAGGCGTGCTGGTCTTGCTTCTGGTGAGCGGGATTCTCATCGCTCATCTAATTGCACCTGCTGAGGCAGCCAGTAATGGAGCCTGCGGTGACACAGCAGTAGTAGCTGCTTCTGCGATGGCGCCAGTGCTGGATCCTCACACTCGCGCGCAGACGACGGCCATCCCTGCCGGTGAACCAGCAATAGTAGCGACGGTCAATGGGCATCAGATCAGTGCTGTTGACTTAGAAACGCGGGTAAACATAGCTTTCAAGAGCCATCAGGCATCTTTGCAGCAACTTCCTGCCGATGCCCCAGCAAGCACGAGATCTGCGTTACAGAAAACACCTGCCCAACTGCGCAAGGATATGCTCGACAAACTCATTGACGCTGAGCTTTTTATGCAAGAAGCCCAGCGTCTAGGAATATCCGTTTCCCAAGCAGAAGCACAAGCCGAGGCCCAGCAGCAGTTGCAGCGTTTTCAGAGCGAACCAACTTCAAGCCCTGCACACACCACCTTCCAAGCATATCTGTGTGTGAACCGCCTTGATACCTCAAATTTCACAACAAACCCGCTGGTTCTGCGCGGCTATCACGATGCGCTCGTGCAACGAGCGATGATACAGCACATCATTGCATCATTGCCAGCAAGCGAACAGCAAAACCAGGAGGCGATCCAGCAGGCAATAGCAAACTACACACAGAAGCTTCGGCAAGCTGCAAGCATCCAAATCTTCATCTCGCTTCAGTAGAAAGCAGCTATAGCCTGGGAATCTAAGAGAGGCTGGTATTTTCATGCCGACGACAATCCCAGCTCAACCACCTGATACCTTGCTCATTATCTCTGCTATTGCTGTCATCTGTGTGGCCTTGCTCTTTGCAGAGAGGTACGCGATGCGCCGCCAGATGCGCGATGCAACCGTGTCCTGGCCGCAACGCATTGCCAATCTGCTGCGTGGCGTGGGTATCTGGTGGCTAGTATTAGGTAGCAGTGCCTTCCTCATCTTTCTGGTGGTTTACGTAGTCATGCGCTACCAAGAGAACGCTAATGGCGATCTCTCTACTCTTCTCTCCTCGCGTATTTTTCCCATCGCTGCCTGGCTGGCGCTGGTTGTCAAGAGCTAGCAATCCTCTTACCTCCTTACTAAAGAGCGCCAGTAAGAATACCTAGAAAAAACACTGGCGTTTTCCTCAAAGTTCAGCTATACTGTTCTCGGCTCGGTACCTTTCCACCGCTCGGCGAACCTCTGGCGCTTTAACGGACTCTGCACAGCCTATCCGCATGGACACGAAAGGATGCAGCGATGAAACAGGTTTTCCGTCCCCTCACAACACCAGCGAACACCATCCCCTTCATCACTCCAAGAGAACTTCAAGTCCTGCAATGGCTTGCCTGCGGCTTATCGAACAAAGAAATAGCCGCAGCGCTCTGCCTGAGCGACAAGACCGTCGCAACCCACATGAAATCGATCTTTGACAAGCTGGGTGTACACAATCGCCTCATGGCCGTCAGAGTTGGGCAAAAGCTGGGACTGATCGATCTCAATAATGAAGACCCAGAGAGAGAGAGAGAGAGAGAGAGAGAGAGAGCAAGCGGGCGTAAGAGAATGATTTGGGCAAAATACCCTATTTAGGGGAGACAAATACCCTATTTAGGGGAGGCGAATAGCCATTGGCCTGCTTATGCTTGGTATGGAACACCGATAGCAATCGCTTAGAGCAAACAAGGAGGATCATCTCAGTGCAACGATTGTGTATTCGCGCCATACGTCACCGGCTCTTGAGAGCAAGTATTATCGCAGCCTTGCTGCTCTTCCTGCCCCTCGCTTCGCTGACCGCAACTGCTCAGGCTGCAACAGCAATCTCTGCCATACCCGCCGGAAGCGACCCGCAGTTGGCGCAGATCATCGTTCAGGACCGCAATGGCAAACCAATGAAAGGGGCTATTGCCCAGGTTCTGGTTATCCCGCAAAACATGGCGGCCAGCGCCCAGACGACGGAGCCAGTCGTCGGCACAGGAACCATTGATGCCCAGGGGCGCGTCATCGTTTCGCTCACCCCTCCGGCAAGGACTGATGCCACCCTAGCCTCGAAGGATGGACACGTCAACTACGAACTGATGGTGACTGATGGACGTGGCAGCCTGCTCGCAGACTATTACTTCCCCCGCTATTACGGCAGTGATGCAAACATCGCCCGTGAAATGCCTGCGCTTTCCAATACTCATCTGACTGCTCCCACAGCGCTTGCAGGCGCCCTGCCCACTGCCAGCCCAACCATAGGTCAGATTCAGTATTGCACCTGGAATACCGTAAGCCAAACGGACGCCTACACCGTCGTGGGAGAACTGCACGTCGTCCAGGATCTTTCAGGAATCTTTACATATGGACGGACCTCAGATTCAACGATTGGGATAGCTATTAGCTCAAATGGGGGAGGTAACTGGTCGCTTAGTGGAAGCGTCTCTATTACCAACTCATCGGGCTACCTTATATCCCAACATGCTCAGGCTCCGAACTGGGGCCACCAAATAAAGACCGAGTTCCACTATCTCAAGCAGCAATCACGATGTTTATACGGTGGCTGGACGCAAAATTTCCGTATCATAGCTTCTCAATGGGATGGAGGCACAGTAATTGGCAACGACGTCTCCAGTTGGGATAACCACCCCAACCAGTGGAAATCACCCGTCCCAGTCGGAAACGGAGTTGAGCGTGTCTCTGGCGCAGCTTACAACTACGGTGGTGCGGTCTGCGTCTTTGGAGCTTGCCTGAACGCGACCAGCGGCTTCTCCACAACTGTAAAGCTTACCTGGTCGAATACCTCACAGACAACAACAAGGTATCTCTATGGGAATAATGGCTATCCAACAACAGCCACCATCATTTATGCCTCTCTGAACTGAGAAGCTGCCAGCCATGAGGCAATTGACCTCAAAGTCAATTGCCTCATGAGCCATTCCTGCATGACCTATAACCATCGCAAGGAGTTTTGTGGTGAATCCTACGCCCGTTCGCAGCTTGCCGTCTATCCTCTGCCTCTTGCTCCTCCTGGCTGCCTGTGCTGGCAACCGCCCTGGGCAAACCTACCCGGATGCGCCAGCGCCTTTCCAGGCCGATGATGGCACTATCTCTGCCAGGAACTACTATCAAACCCTGGAGCAGCCATTTACCCTTGGCCTGGGAGCGTTCAATGGAGGCGCGACGCCTATCACGCTCGACTCCCTCAAGCCCGTTGCCCTTCCTCCCGATGTCACCCTTGTAGCAACAGCCATCGAGCGCCCGGAGGAAAACAGCCACGAATTGCTCACCGCAGGACACCTGGGCTATCCGCCCATCATTGACGACCTACACCGGCCCTATGTCTTCCACCCGCTGGAACACGCCGTCATTCATCCACAAGAATACGTCGAGGCTGTCGTGGCCTTGCAAAGTTCCAAAGTCGGCGCTTTTATTGCCCAGGGCTTCCTGCTGACGTTGGAGATGAACGGGAAGACCTACCAGCACTATTATCCTGCTGCTATCGTGCTTTGTGTGGAAGTCGATGAAGCCACCTGCGACGCAGCGGTGAAAAAGGCGGATGAAGACTATGACAGCCAGCAAGGCCGATAAGCGTCAGGCAGCCGCAGCGGGCAGAATGAGAATAGCGGCAAAAAGACCGTCCTGCACGACCTGAATGCGTTCTTCGTGCCAGAGTTCCAGCACAGCCAGAAACGTCACCACAGCCTCAAGGCGCGATTGCGCGCCGCGCAGCAGCGCCTCAAAATCTACCCGGCCACGCGCAGCCAGCGCCGCCTCGATCTCCGCGATTCTATCGCTCACGCGCACCACCGGCAGCGGGAGCGGCTCCGGCTTGCTGCGACGGCGCTCCTCCAGCACACGACGAAAAGCCGCCGCCAGCGCCTCTACCTCCAGCCCCACCAGCCTGGGAGGCGCCCACGTCAGCAATTCACCGGCAGGCAGCACCGGGCCAGGGCGGGGGAAGCTCATCATCCCGGCTGCCTCGCGCTCGCGCAGCAGGCGGGCGATCTCCTTCGCCAATTTGTACTCCAGCAGATGGCGGCGCAGTTCCTCAGCCTCGGCCATCGCCTCATTCGCCTCAGAAGCCTCATCTTCTCGTGGCGCCTGCGGCAGCAGGCTGCGCGACTTAATAAAGAGCAGCTTGGCCCCAACCGTGATAAACTCCGCCAGCCGGGCCATCGGCGGCTCCTCTTCCTGCCAGTTGCGCACATACTCCAGAAATTGATCGGTCACAGCCACCAGCGAGATCGCCGTAATTTCCATCTGGCGGCGCTCAATCAGATGCAGGAGCAGGTCCAGCGGCCCCTCGAAGATAGAGAGATGGATAGTATAGGGAGAAGAGGCAAGCGTTGCAGCCTGTGTACCAGCAATCACAACCTTTGTTCCATTCACTCCATGAACCGTCGCCATCAAGCACTCCCCAGATCACTCTATGTTAAGATCGATCATCCACCGCATGCAGCAGCGCCGCCGGGCCAGCGGGATCATGGTGCGTGCGAATCAGCAGCGCCACCCGCTCTGAAAGTCCCGCCGCCGCCGCCAGATCGGCGCCGATGTCGGCATGATGCCAGGCAGCATAGAAAGGCCGACGCCAGAATGCGTCTGGCGATGCCGCCAGATAGTGTAGCAATCCAGGGGCCAACGCGCGCAGCAGCACCAGGACCGGACGCATCCAGAAACGCACCCGCCCGCCGCCCTTGCCAACATCATGCAGCAAAGCCGCAGCCAGCAAATCGCGGTCAGAGCAGCCCTGTTCTTTGAGCGCGTAACAAACATTCAGGCAATGGCGCTGATCGCCAACCGACATTGTGACAAACAATACGCGCGCAGCGGGAGGAAGCAGCATGTTAATAACCTGTTGCTCTTCCGGCTGCACGCGCGCCGTCAGTAAATGCCAGGCTTGAGAGACGCGATAAACAGCTCGCACCCTCGTCCCCATTACACAGAATAAAAGATGAGATACGATGGATCAACAATAACCTGCGCAAAGGCAATGGTACCCCGCATCACCCAGTAGAAAGGACTCAACAGGACCAGCGCGCGAGCGCCGCTCAAGGAGATGAGCATCGGCAGGAAAAAGAGAATCGCCAGCAGGATCAACTCCATATATGGCTCGGCGCGCCGGAATGAAACCGCCTGGCGGCTGGGCAGCAGCGCAAAGAGAATGCGATAGCCGTCCAGCGGATAGAGCGGAATGAAATTGACCAGGAACAGCCCGATATTGACGACCACAAAGGCAAACAACAGTTGCTCGCCGCGCAGCGCCCACCAGGGCAGCGCCCCACCAACGCATTGCAAATCTGTGCTACCTGGCAGGCAGTTAACAATATCTCGAAAGAACTGCGGAGATTGTGGAATTGCCTGGAGGATAAAAGCGAAGCCCACGCCCAGCGCGAGATTCGCCAGCGGGCCGGCCAGCGCCACCAGAATAGTTCCGAAGTTTGGCCCCGCTTTCAATTTCAGCGCATCGAAGCGCACCGGCTTGCCCCAGCCAAGCGCCAATCCCGCTGGCAGCGCAAAAGCCAGCGTCACCGTTGAAAGAAACGCCAGGACAATCGCCACAGCCGTACCCAGCGCCGTCATCTGCCGCAGCGGATTCATGCTCAGCCGCCCATCATTGCGCGGCCCTGGATCACCCAGGGCCAGCGCCATCAGGGCATGCGCCGATTCATGAACGCAGATGCTGACAACAAAAGCGACCAGCAGCATAACGATGAAAATCACGTTCATAGGTCATCATCCTTGCGCTTTCCCGCTCTTCTTCCCATCCTTCTTTGGCTTCTTTTTTTCCTTGGCGGGACGGTCTTTGTTCCCCATCGCTGTATCCCCCTTTTATCCCGCCCTGCTGGCGGGCGTGGTATTGACTATTATACCGACTCAAACAACGCTGCGCAAGCCGCCCTGACGGCTGCCTCATGAGCAGGCGCATCGGCTACGGCGCCTGAATGATTGGCGCCTCAAGGCCCTCGAAAGCCAGGCTGGTTGCAGGAAAGTCACGCTGCGCGTCGCGCTGCAACTGCTCAAGCAGAGCATCATCATGCTCCGGGTCATGGTGAAAGAGCAGCAGCCGCTTTACCCCGGCTGCCCTTGCCACCTCTGTCGCCATGCGCGGCGTGCTATGCCCAAATCCGCGCTTCGATGCCAGGTAATCTTCCTCGCTATATTGCGCGTCATGAATCAACAGATCAGCCCCTTCGGCAAAGTGAATCAATGACTGATTGCCAGCCTGCCCCCATTCAACATCGGTGGCATACACGACACTGCGCCCCTTATACTCAATACGCGAAATTAAGCAGCCATTACGCGGATGGGCAGGCGTATGCAGAAAAGTGACACGTACCTCATCGCCAGCAAGCGGTTTCCCGGCGCCATTAAGCTGCCCGCCTCGAAGCTGCGGCTGCGAATCATCAGGACGCCACTGGAAATAATCGCCAGGTTCCAGCGTATAAAACTGGCAGGTAGAAGGGACATCGCACAGGTCCACCGGAAAATATGGTGAGGTAATCGCCCCGCACAGGGTATCGGAAAAACTCTTGCCTGCCAGGCGAGGTCCGGCCAGATGAAGCGTCGCTCCTGGTTGATAGAGTGGATCGAAAAAGGGTAGGCCAAGAATATGATCGTAATGCAGATGGCTGAAGAGGATCGTGATCGTTGGTGGGGAAGCTTTCATACGCTCACGAAATAGCTGACCAAAAGGAATCAGGCCCGTGCCAGCATCCAGAATAATCTCGTGTCCGCCAACTCGCGCCTCCACACAGGAGGTACTCCCACCGACGCGCTGCGCAGCGCCCCCGGAGACTGGATAGCTGCCGCGCACCCCCCAGAAGCGCAACACAAACTCGCCTGCCATTGCACTGGCTTCTTCAGAGGGATGTTCACCGGCAAACATGCCAGAAGATTGCTGCTCTTCAGGATCAGTTTCACTCATCGCTGGTGTCCCCTCATGCTTCCCCAGGGCAGCGCATGGGCGCTCACGCCGACAGCAGGCGCCCACCGAACAAAGCCGACGCCTCAGACTTCATCCAACCAGATGCCTTCCTCGTCACTATATCGCGGCGTCTGATGAAAGTCAATTTTTGAGCAACTGCTTCTCAACATGGTAGATAGGGCAAAACTCTGTGAAATAGCTCACAGTACCTGCGCCGCCGTGACCAGTCCAAGCCATCCACTCGTTTTGACAACAGCGGGGAGGGCATGTTACACTGCCCACTAGAGTCTGATAGAAAGCAGGCTCATAACCCCACGGGTAGAAACCTTCGCCTGGGCTAATATAGAAGGCATAAGACAACGCGGGAGAAGCAGGAATGGCCGTAAACAGGAGCATCAGCCGATTAACCAATGTCTTTCTGGCACTCTTCATGCTGCTAAGCGTTGGCGTCGTCTACTGGCAGGTATTCCAGTCCAAGACGCTTGCCACCAGCAAATATAATCCCAGCCTCTGTGACATTGGCAATCAGCCGGTGCGCGGTAGCATTTATGATCGCAATGGCGTTTTGCTCGCCTATTCACAGGAGGACAAGAAGGCTCCCTGCAACTACCGGCGGTATTACTGCTTCCCCTCGCTCTCACCCATTATTGGCTACTTCAGCTATATCTATGGTGAAACCGGCATCGAGGAGGCCTACGAAGACATTCTGACTGGCAGGCAAGCCTCCGGCCAGGATGCCATCAACAATTTCTGGGACCAGACTCTGCATCGCGCCGTCAATGGTTCGGACATCTACCTGACCATTGACGCGAAAGTCCAGAACATCATTGACAAGCAGTACGATATTACCTATGACGAGCCTGGCGGCACCTTCCCAAGCGATCCCTTCCGTAAGGTTCCCAAGGGCAGCATTGGTGTCCCCAATGAACCCATCCCACCACTCTGCCAGCAGAAAGATGGCAGCCTGGTCCAGAAGCTCTATTACCAGCCTGCTGAGAATGCCCCGGGCCATCACCCCGGCTCCATTATCGTCCAAGACCCGCATACCGGCGAGGTTCTGGGCATGCTCAGCCGCCCCTACTTCAACGCCAACGAGATCGGCGACTACAACCCCTGCCGCCTCTACACCAGCGATACCCAAAATGCAGATTTGCCTGCCTGCCCAGGCGCGAAGAAGACTCCGCCAGAAGTGCCCCCAGGCGAAGACAAGCCCGTGCTTACCAGCACTATCGGCGCTGAATATTTCAAGCAACTAACCACTGACCCACATCTGCCGCTGCTCGTTCGCCCAACCAGCCTCTATACCCCTGGCTCAACCTTTAAGACCCTGACCTTGAGCGCCGCGCTGGATAACGGCAAATACCAATTAAAGACTCCCACATTTGGTGGCTCCAATTGTCTGGCCGATGGCTCCGAAGCGCGGCGCTACACGGTCAATGGGCATACTTTTCAGGACGTTGACCTGCCACAATATGGCATTCCGCCTGCCTGCCCAATTGATCCTGAGCATGGCTATATCTATAGCGACAATATCATCTTCGCGCGCATTGGCGTGGGTCTGGGAGCAAATACCTGGCTGAACTACTTCCAGCGCTTCGGCATGATTGATACTAACGCAGAGAACAAGCAGCCGTTCCCGTTCGATCTTCCAGCGCCAGCCAGTCGGGTTGATTTCAAGGAAGCAAAGGATGATGCGGTCGATCTGGCTGCCGATTCATTTGGGCAGGGAACACTACAGATTTCGCCGCTGGCGATGTCGTTTATCACCAGCACAGTGGCAAACAATGGAGTTGGCCTGCTGCCGCACCTGCTCTACAAAGTGGTCCCACATGGCTTCGATGCAAAATCCGTCGCGCCGGTAAGCTCAACCCCCTATACAGGGAACGGGGTCACGAATGGGCAGATCATCAGTTCACAGGCCGCTGCGGGGGTGCGCCAGTCAATGCGCGGCGTGGTGCTGCAAGGCTCGGCTGGCTACATCGGCGCGACACGCTCCAATGTGGGCGGCAAAACCGGCACAGCCCAGCTTAGTGTCCCCGACCCACACTCCTGGTTCATCTCGCTGGCCCCCGATAATCCGGGCCAGACACCAAAATATACCGTCGTCGTCATGAAAGAAAACGGCGATGAAGGGCTTTTGCAAGCCGCAGTAGCCGACTGTATCTATCTCACCCTCTTTAAGCAACCAAATGTCAATGAAGGACCATTTTACCCGCGCTACACGTGCGCGCCGTGATCGCCCCACCAGTGGATACGACCATGAGCACACCAGGAGAAACACGAGAAACTGAAACCGGGCAAACCGAACAGCCGCCACGACGTTTGCAGCCGAGCATCTACAGCGAGAGCGAGGGTCAATTGCTCTATCCCTGGCAGCGGCTGCGCCAGGCCCTTTTGCTCCCTTTAGCGGCGGCGCTCGATACGTTGCATATCACTCCAGATATGCTCTCGTGGGCCTCTGTGGTCCTGGGCGCAGGCTTCTTCTTTCTCGTCCGGCTCCGCTTCGACATCGCCTTCTGGCTGCTGGTCGGCTCGGTGTTTCTTGACGCGCTCGATGGCGTGCTGGCGCGCTACCACCGCGCGCCCTCGTCCAAAGGCTCCTTCACCGATACCTTTTGCGATGGAGCCGTCGTCGTTCTGACGGTAGGTGGCTTAGCCTGGCAAGGCGCTATTCATGCCGTCCTTGGCATTATCTTTGTCTATATCTACAGCAGCCTGGTTACGTTTCTGCTCATCCACCAGTTGCTGGCCGTCTCATCCCAGGGCATCATTCGCCCCAGCCGCATGCTCCTGTATGCGTTTGTCGGCATCTACTTCTTCTTCGGCGCGAACTGGCTCGATTATCTGCTCTGGGTCTATCTGCTGACCATCCCCATGCTGGGCCTGAGCTACTGGCGCATTCGCCGGGCGCTGTAAGCTCTGACGCGAGGTATTTAGAGGTATTTTCCTGCCAGCAGTTGGTACTTTTCTCGCGCTTCCGCCGGGATACGGCTGCGATCAGTGATGATCGCGGATGCCAGCGCGTGGGGACACTCGCAGCTATTTTCTGCCCGGTCTGCCGGAATGCGCCGGGCGACAGCGCGAATGATACGCTGGGCGTTGGTTACATTCCTCATCAGATTCCCAATCACCATCTCCACCGTGACCGATTCGGCGCTTTCATGCCAGACATCGTAATCAGTCGCGCAGGCAATGGTGGCATAACAGAGTTCGGCCTCGCGCGCCAGCTTTGCCTCCGGCAGCGCGGTCATGCCAATGACATCCACGCCCCACTGGCGGTAAATGCGCGATTCAGCCTTCGTTGAAAAGAGCGGCCCCTCGATGCAAACATATGTGCCGCCGCGATGAACCGTCACATCCCCCAACTCCTGCGCCGCCTCCCAGAGCATGCCCGCAAGCGTCGGGCAAAACGGCTCAGCGAAGGAGCAGTGAACCACCAGACCGCCCTCAAAAAAGGTGTTGACACGGCTTTTGGTGCGATCAAAAAGCTGATCGGGAATGAGCAAATCAAGCGGCGCGACATCTTCGCGCATGCTGCCCACGGCGCTCACCGAAATCACCCATTCAACCCCCAGGCTCTTCAGCGCATAGATATTCGCCCGGCTGGGCACTTCGGTAGGGTTCAAGCGATGGCCGCGCCCATGACGGGGCAAAAAAGCAATCGAAACGCCCTCCACCCGCCCAACAGTAATGACATCGCTGGGCGCGCCAAAGGGCGTGGATACCTGCGCCTCCTCCACATCCGTCATCCCCTCCATACGATACAAACCGCTGCCGCCAATAACCCCAATTTTTGCCTCTGCCATACGCGCTTCACACTCCTACAAAATCTACACGCCCAAAACTCTGTACGGCTAAACCCTGCCCCACGCACTTCGCTCTAGCGTATAAACGGTGGACCCATATGTCCGACATGGCCGAGCAGTTGGCTCAACAACCAGAGCAAACCCAACCCAATAGCAATAAGGCGCCCAGGACCCATCATAGCAACCTGCCGGTTCCGTGTTACAGGCGTCAGATCGCGGCTCGTCGCGCCCACGGAACGCGACACCGTAAACCAGACCTCACGCTGCTCTGTTCCACCATTGCTGGCAATCTCAATCTCGCTTACATAATGGCGGGCAGCCAGCGTAAAGGGCTTCAGCCAGACCGTAATGCGCGCCCGATGATCCTCAACCGCCTCGACATCCAGCAGCACCGCCGGACTGTCGCTGGTTATCGTCGCCTGAAGCGGCTCGCCTCCGTGGTTCTCCACGACAAAATGGCGTTGATGGGGCTGCCTCGCGCTCACCAGCCCGAAGCGAAGGGGCTGCTCTGGGTAGACACGCAAGACCGGCTTCTCTGCCACTGGAGCCAGCGCCACATCAAGGCTCACCGTCACCCGCTCCTGCCCGGCAGAAACACTGTAGGAGCCGCTGGACGGTACGGGCAGCGATGGCGAGGTCAGCGTCTTGAGCGCCGTAGAAGTGGGACGCTGAGTCAGCGTCCCTGGCGCAACCAGCGTCGTTGACGAGCGCCGCCCTATCCCTTCTAACGCCGTCTTCATCTCAGCGGCATCTGCATAGCGCTGCGTGGGGTGGACCTCCATTGCCCGCAAAATAACAGCCTCCACCGCGCCAGACAACGCGGGGTTCAATTGGCGCGGCGGCAGAAAACTGCCGACATCCGCCACGCGCGTTGGCGCGGCAGCGGGGACTTTATTGGTCAGCAGGTGATACAGCGTCGCCCCCAGGGCGTATATATCTGAAGATGGCTCAGTCTTACCGCTGTACTGCTCGATAGGCGCGTAGCCATCTGTACCCAGGCAAACCGTATCTTTACTCTGGTTCGTCTGCTGAAAGCGAGCGATGCCAAAGTCAATCAGTTTGACCGTCTGATCTGTCCGCACAATAATATTGGATGGCTTCAGGTCGCGGTAAATAATGGGAGGATCTTGCTGATGCAGATAGGCCAGCACATCGCAGAGCGCAATGCCCCAGGACACCACCTGCGCCTCCGCCAGAGGCTTGCCCGCCTCCGCCAGCGCCTCTTCCAGGTTGCGCCCGGCCACATACTCCATGACCATATAATGCTTGGCATCCTCAACAAACGTCGAGTAGACCTTTGCCAGCGCCGGATGATTGAGCAGCCGCAGCATATCGGCTTCGCGCTGAAAATCGGCCACAGCTTGTTTGCGCTCGGCCAGATTCAGTTCGGATTCGCTCATCTCCTTCAAGGCATAGTGCGCGCTGGCGCCCAACGTATCCGCCACCAGATAGACCGCGCTCTGCCCTCCCTGGGCCAGCTTCTGTAAGATCAAATAGCGGTCCTGAAGCAGACGGTTGGCCGGAAGCATCCCCGTCGCCTGCTTTATTAAAGCGCCTGTCAGCGTAGCGCCACACTCAGAACAAAAGCGCGTGCCACCCGGAAACGAAGTCCCGCAAGACGGGCACTCAATAATCTCAGCCATCAGTCGTTCCTCCCTGGATAACCCCCAGGCTGGCATTCAGATGTCACTACACGCTCTACGAATGCTCTACCTATCCAATACGTATCATGGGGACCAGGGTTGTACCTGTCAGGCCGTTCTGGCCTCTTCTTCATAGGGCTGCCATGCAATGAACATTAAAAAACCCGGATACGTCTAAAATCATGCTTCCCTACCTGCACAATCGCGCCATCTTTCGCCGGAGCCACAAAGCTGACATCGGTAATACGCTGCGCTGCGCTCTGCTCGCCTTCAGGGTAGAAATACACACCGCCCTGCTGGATGAGATCACGCGCCCGGCTCCGACTGGGAGCAAGACGCCATTGGTCAACAATCAAGGTCACGATATTGGTCGGCTCGGCCAGCCGGAAATCAGGAATCTGCTCAGGAAGCTGGTGGCGCTGGAACTGGCGCACAAAAGCTTCCTCGGCCTCCGCCGCAGCTTCCGCCGAGCGAAACTCAGTGACGATCTCTCGCGCCATGCGCATCTTCACATCGCGCGGATTGAGACTCCCCTCAGCCATCTGGCGCTGCACCTCCCGCAGCTCTGCGGTTGGCACAGTGGTGAGCGTCTCAAAGTAGGTCATCATCGCCTGATCGGGCAAAGACATCAGTTTGCCATACATGTCGTTGGCCGGAGCAGTCAGCGCAATATAATTGCCCAGGCTCTTGCCCATCTTCTGCACACCATCGAGGCCGACGATGAGATGACAGGTAAGGATTTGCTGCGGCGGCTGGCCGATGCGCCCCTGAAGCTCGCGCCCAACCAGCAGATTAAACGTCTGATCGGTCCCGCCCAGTTCTACATCAGCTTCCACCGCAATAGAGTCATAGCCTTGCAGCAAGGGATAGAGAAATTCGGAGATGTAAATCTCTGTCCCGGCCTGATAACGTTTGGAGAAGTCATCACGATCAAGCATCTGGGCAACGGTCTTATTGCCCGCCAGACGGATAGCATCAGCCAGTGTAAAGCGATCAAACCATTCGCTCTGCCAGCGCACCTCCGTCTGCTCTCGATCAACAACTTGATAAAACTGATCGAGATACTGCTCCGCATTCGCTTTGACCTGTTCGGCTGAAAGCGCCTCGCGGGCATCCGAGCGCCCGCTGGGATCGCCCAGCCTGGCGGTCCAGTCACCCACAATAACAACCGCCTTATGTCCAAGCTGCTGAAACTGGCGCAGCTTGCGCAGCACCACACCATGTCCCAGGGTCAGATCAGGGTTGCGGGGATCAAGCCCCAGCTTCACCCGCAGCGGACGCCTGCCGCGCCCGCCAGCTTCTAGCAAGCGGCGCAGGTCTGTTTCCTTCTCCACCTGGGCAACGCCGCGAGTCAGCAAAAAATCAATATCCACCGTCTCCATGCCTCCAATGGCGTCCTGTCTGCGTGAGAGTATGCTTGCAGCATAGAAACCCGGCCATAAGACCGTTCTTCTTCCGCCCGGTACGCCGTTGTTCTTTGCTCAAAATTGTAGCACACGCTGCTGAGGGGGGCAAAATAGTCCCCCTCGCGCTTCATCTATCGAAAACCAGGCAGCGTCATGGGCAGCCTCTCTACGAATGGCCCCGCAACCTGACGCCCAGGTAATAGCGTGTTATACAAGCCATGCCATAGGTTATAATAGGGCAGGTACAGCAGGGTCTACAGCACAGACAGGAGGCAGCGATGGATGCACCCCACCGATTCTGGTCACGATTAGCAGGAAAGCGCGTAGTGACCCTTGGAGGCGGCACTGGTCCGTTTCATGTCCTCTCCAACCTCAAAAAGTATCCCTTTTCGATCACCGCCGTCGTTTCGATGGCCGACAGCGGCGGCAGTTCACGCCGACTGATGGACGAATTCGGCCAGCTCCCCTTTGGCGATCTGCGGCAAGCTCTCGTCGCCCTTTCACGCAACGGCGTCCTCTGGCGCGACATCTTCAATTTTCGCTTCCCCCAGGGGGTACACGTAAACAATGGGGGGCAGAGCGAGGGAGGCAGCCGGGTCGAAGGCGTCGGCGGGCATAGCCTCGGTAATTTGATCATCTCCGCCCTGCAAGAAATCAACGGTGGCGATCTCCTCCTGGCCGTACAGGACGCGCAGGAACTTCTGGAAACGGCTGGAGCTGTCCTTCCCGTTACTCTGGCACACACCACCCTTTGCGCCGAACTGGCTGACGGCAGCACGCTCTGTGGGGAAACCAACATAGATACTCGTGGCTTTAAAGACCTCGGCCCCCTGCCAGCCATCAAGCGCATTTTCTTGAGCGACTCGACTCCCGCCTGCCCCCAGGCCATTCGCGCCCTGCGGCGGGCCGATGTCATCATCATTGGCCCTGGTGATCTCTATACCAGTATCCTTCCCAATTTGCTGGTTGAGGATGTCGCCCGCACGATTCGAGAATCGGAAGCCGAAAAAGTCTATGTCTGTAACCTGATGACCAAACACGGCGAGACGGACGAGTTCCAGGCGTCCGATTTCGTGCGTGAAATCCATCATTACCTGGGCGGGCGGGTTGATCGAGTGATTCTGCATGACGGCTCCTTCCCCGAACACCTGAGAGAGCTATATGCAGAGAAACAACAACATCCGGTGCCGCCTGATGTCGAACGAATCCAGGAGTTGGTGCCTGAGATGACGGTTGACCGGCTGATAGCCATTGGCGCCGACCATTACGTGCGCCATGACCCGGAACGCCTGGTGCGGGCCGTCCTGATGCCCGGTAATACGGAGACGCCGCCAGCCCACTGGCAATTAGAGGCTTAGAGCGCCTGACACAACCTCCGCACGAGCAGGGGCGGGGTTGTAGCGCCGTCCTTCCAGGCGGCA
This sequence comes from Ktedonobacterales bacterium, assembly GCA_036557285.1. NCBI lineage: Bacteria > Bacillati > Chloroflexota > Ktedonobacteria > Ktedonobacterales > Ktedonobacterales bacterium. The sequence continues at coordinate 34,069 of DATBHW010000040.1, read as the reverse complement.
GGGGTGGGGCCACCCGTCGGTTGTGTGAGGCATTCTTAGGACGCGGCTAACCGCCAAAAGCAGGAATACCGGTTAGGGGTAATTTGCCTGTGGGGATCGTTAGAGGTCCAGCGAAAGCTGCCGCGTTTCTAAGAGCGCCCGTACCGGGGCAAAGGTGCGGCGATGCGCGGGCGAAGGCCCCAATGTGGCAAGCGCGCGCTGATGCTCAACCGTCCCATAGCCTTTATGCCGCGCAAACCCATAGCCCGGATACTGCTCATCCAGGCTCTGCATCAGCCGGTCGCGTGTAACCTTGGCAATAATCGAGGCCGCCGCAATCGAAAGGCAGCGCGTATCTCCCTTGATCAAGGCAAGCTGCGGCAGACGCACAGTGGGGAGCTTGAGGGCATCCAGCAGAAGATAGGTTGGGCGCACAGGCAGAGTCGCCAACGCCTGCTGCATTGCCAGCCGTGTCGCGCGCAAAATATTATAGCGATCAATCCATTCCACCGAAACCACGCCCACCCCCACGCCAACGGCGCGCTCCATTACTACCGCGAAGAGGCGTTCGCGCTGGACCGCGCTCAACTGCTTGGAGTCGCGCACCCCGGCAAAAAGACGCAAACAATCCTCTGCCAGCGGCAAGATGGCCGCGGCGGCCACCACTGGCCCGGCCAGACAGCCGCGCCCCGCCTCATCCAATCCGGCAATCAGCAGATGCCCCTGGACTCTGAGGCGCTCTTCTTCCTCAAGCGTGGGATCGCAGCGACCCAACGATACGGCAATCGCGGGTTCGCTGGTCGGAGCGGCATTCCGTCTGCGCGCTGGCATAGGCCGCGCCTCCTATGACTCGCGCCGCTCCCGCAAACGCGCCGCCTTGCCCGACAGCTTGCGCATATAATACAACTGCTTGCGCCGCACGACGGCATGCCGCACAACTTCTATATTCTCAACACGCGGCGAATGCAGCAGGAAGGTCCGCTCCACACCGACCCCATACCTGACCGCCCGCACAGTGAAACTGCGGTTGACCCCCTGTCCGTGCATGCGGATCACAATGCCCTCAAACACCTGTGGGCGACGGTTGCCCTCAACCATCTTCACATGAACACGCACCGTATCGCCCGACGCCAATTCGGGTACATCTTCCCGCAGATATTCTGCCTCTATTTGTTTGACCAGTTCCAGCATTTTCTTATCCTCCTTATTCGAGCGCCAACGGGCAGTATAGCATACACGGCCAGGACCGCGCAAGAACTTGCAATTCGCAGAAAGAGATGCTATAGTATGCCCTTGGGAAGTCCTTTAAATCCAGCCCCGTGAGGCTGGCAAGGAGTTCGCTTTGAGTGCTATCTGCGCGCAGCCCAGATGGCTGCTTCATTTGATATATCCTGGGCAATGTGCCCCTGGCCTTTGCGCCCACACAACGGTGGGTGTAAGGGTCTTTTTTTATGCCTCTTGCCAGATAGCAGCAGCGGCAGCCTGAAGCCGCAAAGGAGTGCTGATTGATGAGCCAGGCCACAGGCCACGAAGGAGCAGCCAAAATCCTCCTCAACGAGGAAGAAATCCGCCGGGCCATCTCACGCATGGCCCACGAGATCGTCGAGCGCAACGCGGGCGCGACAGAGCTTGTGCTGGTGGGCATCCGCTCGCGGGGCGTACCTCTGGCGCGGCGTCTGGCCGTCAGGATCAGCGCGCTGGAGCATACCGCTGTGCCGGTAGGCCAACTAGACGCGACACTTTACCGCGACGACCTGCGCTCACGCGGCGCGCAGCTCAAGGTACGGCCAACCGAACTGCCTACCGACATCACTGATCGTATCGTGGTGCTGGTTGATGATGTGCTCTATACCGGGCGCACCGCCCGCGCCGCGCTGGATGCCTTGCTCGATCATGGCCGCCCACGCAAAATACAGCTAGCCGTTTTGATTGACCGGGGACACCGCGAACTGCCCATCCGCGCCGATTACGTCGGTAAAAATGTCCCGACTGCACGCGAAGAAAGTATTCTTGTGCGCCTTTCGGAAGATGATGGGTTCGATACGGTCCTGCTGAGCCACAAACCATAAGCAAGCCTGAGCAAGAGGGCAACATAAAACCACAAGCATAAGATGACAGGCGCAAAACGATAAGCATAAAACGACAAGGAGCATGCATTTGGAGAACGCAGCGTTGTATACCAGCCCAGCCGAGCAGCTTCCGGGAACACGACCGACACCCCCTGCTGCTTCGGCTCATCAGCCCCCGATGCCAGATCGGGCGCGTATTCAATCGCTCTTTCAGCGCCGCCACCTGCTCGACCTGGATGACTTCAGCGCCGCCGAACTCCGGCTGCTGCTCCAGACGACGCAGGCCATGAAAGAAGTGCTGGCGCGCCCGGTGCGCAAGGTTCCCGCGCTTCAGGGCAGCACCGTCGTTAATCTCTTCTACGAAAATAGCACGCGCACGCGCATCTCTTTCGAGCTTGCGGCGAAGAATCTCTCCGCCGATGTAGTCAACATCACTGCTTCCGGCAGCAGCGTTACCAAAGGCGAATCTCTGATTGACACGGTGCGCACGCTCCAGGCGTTGGGCGCAGATTTCGTGATTATGCGCCACAGCCAGTCGGGCGCGCCTTATCTGGTGGCCCAGCAGATTCGCGGCTCCGTCATTAACGCTGGCGACGGCTGGCACGCGCATCCTACCCAGGCTCTGCTTGACCTCTTCACAATGGAGGAGCATCTGGGTTCGGTTGAGGGGCGCAAGATCGTGATCCTGGGCGACATCCTGCACAGCCGCGTCGCGCGCTCTAATATCTGGTCCCTGACCACGCTGGGCGCTGAGGTCGTTCTGTGTGGCCCGCCAACCCTGATGCCCCCTGGCATACTGGAAAGCATTGTTTCGTCGGATAGGGCAACTCCCCGACGCCTGCGCGTGGAATATCAGCTTGATCGCGCGCTGGAAGGCGCGGATGTGGTCATGGCCCTGCGCCTTCAGAAAGAGCGCCAGGACGCCGGGCTGCTGCCATCGCTGCGCGAGTACATCGCCCGCTTTGGGCTGACCTCGCGCCGTCTGACGGCAGCCAAACCTGACGCGCTGGTGATGCACCCCGGACCTATGAACGAAGGCGTCGAGATCGCTCACGATGTTGCCTACAGCGCCACCTCTGTGATTGAAGAGCAGGTCACAAACGGCCTGGCTGTGCGTATGGCCGTCCTTTATGCGCTTTCCCAGGCGCGGCAGGGCTGCTGAAGCCAACAGGCGCTTCAGAAAAGACAGAAATAGAGAAAGGGAACAGTGATAAAGAAAGGGTGAGAGGATGAAAGAGCGTGAGCAAACCAGCGCCTTGCTGCTGCGTGGCGGCCAGATCATTGACCCTTCCCAGGGCCGAGAAGTGGCTGGCGATCTGCTGATTGCCGATGGGCGTATCGTCGCCGCTGGTCCAGCCAGCGAGGTGCAGCAGCACACCGATAGGCTGCGGCAAAGCGGGCAGCCGCTTCAGACTCTGGACCTTCAGCCAGGGCTGATCGTTTCCCCTGGCTTCGTTGACCTGCATGTTCATTTGCGCGAGCCAGGCTACGAAGACAAAGAGACGATCCAGACCGGCGCACAAGCAGCAGCGCGCGGCGGATTCACGACTATCTGCTGTATGCCAAACACCAGACCCGTCCTTGATTCCCAGGCCGCGCTTGAATTCGTCGCTCGCGCCGCCAGTGGCGCTCCAGCGCGAGTGCGGCCCATTGCCGCCATCAGCAAAGGCGAAAAAGGCGCTGAACTCAGCGAGATGGCCGAACTCGCCGAAGCGGGCGCGGTGGCCTTCTCCGACGATGGCCGCCCCGTCAGCAGCAGCAAACTGATGCGCGCGGCGCTTGAATACGCTTCGATGCTGGACCGGCCAATCGTGGAGCACTGTGAGGATGAAGGGCTGGCGGCTGGCGGCGTGATGAATGAGGGCGCGGTAGCAACCAGGCTCGGACTCAAAGGCTGGCCCGCTGCGGCTGAAGAAATTATGCTGGCCCGTGATCTGGCGCTGGCTCGCCTCACTGGCGGACGCTATCACGCCGCGCATGTAAGCACCGCTGGCTCGGTTGAACTGATCCGACGGGCTAAAGCCGAAGGGCTGTCCGTCAGCGCCGAAGTTACGCCCCATCACCTGCTGCTGACCGATGAATGGGTGGCTGGACGCCGCGCCGGTCTCCTTGGCGACAATAGCCCTGACCAGGGGCTGCCCTATGACACGGCCACCAAGGTCAATCCGCCGCTGCGCACCCGGCGAGACGCTGAGGCGCTGCTGGAGGGATTGCTCGACGGGACCATTGATGCCATCGCTACCGACCACGCCCCCCATACCGTCGTTGACAAAGCCTGCGAATATGACGAGGCAGCGTTCGGCATCTCTGGCCTGGAAACGGCCCTTGGGGCACTTCTGGCGCTCGTCCACGCGGGGAAATTGCCGCTGGCGACCCTTCTGGCCGCGCTCACCATTCGCCCGGCACTGACCTTTTCTCTTCCCGCTGGTACGCTGCGGCCTGGCGCTGCCGCTGACATTACGATCTTTGACCCACAGGAGCGCTGGCTCGTAGACCCACAACGCTTCGCCTCCAAAGGCAAGAATACCCCCCTGGCAGGGTTGCTGCTGAAAGGTCGGGTGCGCTGCACTATCCTGGGCGGAACGCTGGTCTATGAGGCAGAGGCTGCCGATCAATCGTTGGTCGTCGCTCGCTAGCAACGTTGAGTGAGCGGCTGTTGAGCATAGAAAGCAATATGAGGTACATGGAGACACAGGCAGTGCTGGTATTGGAGGATGGCTCACGCTATGAGGGCCGCGCGTTTGGCGCGCTTGAACCCATCCTATCGAGCGAACGCAAGGGTGAGGTCGTCTTTGCGACTGGCATGACCGGCTACCAGGAGATTTGCACCGACCCCTCCTATCGCGGCCAGATGGTGGCGCTGACCTACCCGCTGATTGGCAACTATGGCGTGAACCCTGAAGACGTGGAGTCCCGCCGCCCCTGGCTCTCCGCGCTGATCGTGCGCGAATGCTGCGAAGAGTTTCATCACTGGCGGGGTCGTGAATCCCTGAGCGATTATCTCGCGCGGGCAGGCATCCCCGGCCTTCAAGGCATAGACACGCGCGCCCTCACCCGCCGATTGCGCGCCAGCGGCACGCTGCGCGGCGTCCTGCGCGCCTACCAGCCAGGGCAGAAACCCGATATACCGCGATTAGGCGCCGCCGCGCGCAGTGTCAAAACCGTCTCGGACCTCGATGTCGTAGAAGAAGTCTCGCTCGACGCTATCCGCCCCTGGAACGCTGCAAGCAGCCCCACTATCCAGCCGCTCAATCTGGCCTCAGCCAGCTCGCTGAGCCATTCCAGCGCCAGAGGGCGTGTAGTACTCATAGATACCGGCTACAAAGAGCAGATCGCCCGCTGCTTGAACGATTGCGGCCTGGAAACCATCCTGGCCCCCGCGCATATCGCCATCAATGAATTGCTGGCGCTTCAACCGGATGGCGTCCTGCTGGCGAATGGACCCGGCGACCCCGAAACCGTCGCAGCCCTCATTGATGTCTGCCGGGCGCTGCTTGCCACTGGCATGCCGCTCATGGGCATCTGCCTGGGCCATCAGATTTTGGGCCTCGCTGCCGGAGGGCGCACCAGCCGCCTGCCCTTCGGCCATCACGGAGCCAACCATCCTGTGCGCGAAGCGCGTACTGGCCGCGTCACCATCACCTCGCAAAACCATAACTTTCAGGTGGATGCCGCCTCGCTTCCGCCAGAAAGCGGTTTTTATGTCAGCCATATCAACCTTTCGGATGGTTCCGTGGAGGGGCTGGCCCACGAGAAATTGCCAGTCTTCTCAGTCCAATATCACCCGGAGGCATCCCCTGGCCCGCACGATAACCGCTATCTCTTTGAGCGTTTCGCCAGCCTCATCACTGAGCGAAAGCTAGTCGGCGCGGCCTGATCAGGAAGGTTATTAAAAGCTATGTCTGCCCCCACCACCATCAAAAAAGCGCTGGTCATTGGCTCCGGCCCCATCATCATCGGCCAGGCCGCCGAGTTTGACTATGCTGGCACACAGGCGTGCCGCGCCCTGCGTGAAGAAGGGATCACGTCGGTTCTGGTGAACTCCAATCCGGCCACCATCATGACCGACGAAGGGGTTGCAGACATCACCTATATCGAACCTCTGACTGTCGAAGTCCTTGAGCGCATCATCGCCCGCGAGCGTCCCGATGGCCTGCTGGCAACGTTAGGCGGCCAGACTGGCCTGAACCTGGCTATCGCCCTGGCTGATGCCGGAGTCCTCGAACGCTATCATGTCAGGCTGCTGGGTACACCGCTCAAAACCATTCGCCAGGCAGAAGACCGCGAAGAGTTCAAGCGGCTGCTTCAGCAGATCGGTGAACCTGTCCCCCCCAGCCTCACCGTCACCACCCTGTCTGACGCCAGAGCGTTCGCCAGCAGCAACGGCTATCCGGTAGTGATTCGCCCGGCCTTTACCCTCGGCGGCACAGGCGGCGGCATCGCCTTCACACCCGCTGAGTTAGAGCGCATCGTGCGCGGCGGGCTATCCGCCAGCCCCATCCATCAGGTCTTGATTGAGCAGTACCTGAAGGGCTGGAAAGAACTGGAATATGAGGTCATCCGCGACAGCGCCGATACCTGCATCGTCGTCTGCAACATGGAAAATATCGACCCGATGGGCATTCATACCGGCGACAGCATCGTAGTCGCTCCCAGCCAGACGCTTTCAGACAAAGACTATCAAATGCTGCGCGACGCCGCCATTCATATTATTCGCGCGCTGGGCATCGAAGGCGGCTGCAACGTGCAGTTCGCGCTTGACCCGCTCTCCGCGCAGTATTACGTGATCGAAGTCAATCCGCGTGTCAGCCGGTCCTCCGCTCTGGCCTCCAAAGCCACCGGCTACCCTATCGCGCGTGTGGCGACCAAAATCGCCATCGGGCGGCGGCTCGAAGAGATTCCCAATCCCATCACCGGCCAGACCTCGGCGGCTTTCGAGCCGACGCTGGATTATGTCGTCGTCAAGATTCCACGCTGGCCGTTCGATAAGTTTCCCGCAGCCGAACGACGCCTGGGTACACAGATGAAAGCCACTGGCGAAGTGATGGCGATTGATCGCAGCTTTGAGGCTGCTCTTCAGAAAGCCATCCGCTCGCTGGAGCTTGGCAGCCGCAGCTTCTGGGAGCAGCAGGGCGAGCGCCAGATCGAGTGGGATCTTGCTCATACGCTCGCGCCGACTGACACCCGGCTCTGGCAAATCATCAACCTGCTCCGGCGCGACGCCTCCGATGCCATGCTCCAGACGCTTCAGGAGCAGACCGGAATTGACATCTTTTTCCTGTACAAGTTCCGCAATCTGGTGCTGATGGAGCAGCGCCTCACAGCCGAAACGCTCAGCGAGCCACTCTTACGCGCAGCCAAACGCTTTGGTTTCAGCGATCAGCAGATCGGCGCGTGCGCGGGGCAATCTGCCGAAAGTATAGGCAGCCAGCGCAAAGCCTGGGACATTCGCCCCGTCTTCAAAATGGTTGACACCTGCGCGGCAGAGTTTGCGGCCCGGACGCCCTACTTCTACAGCGCCTACGAGCAGGAAAACGAAGCAGAGCCGCTTGGAGCGCAGCGCGCGCTCGTGCTGGGTTCTGGCCCCATCCGCATCGGCCAGGGCATTGAATTCGACTATTGCAGCGTTCGCTCGGCCACTGCCCTGAGCGATGCAGGTTTCCAGAGTATCCTGGTCAACAGCAACCCCGAAACAGTCAGCACCGACTTTGATCTCTCTGATCGCCTCTACTTCGAGCCACTGGACGCAGAGAGCGTGCTGGCCGTATTGGAAAACGAAGGGCAGCCCGCAGCGATTGCGCAGTTTGGCGGGCAAACGGCGATCAATCTGGCGGCCCCGCTCGCACAGCAGCACGTCTCCATCCTGGGTACTTCCGTTGAGGCCATCGATCTTGCCGAAGATCGGCGGCGCTTCGATGATCTGCTGGAACACCTGCATATCCCTCGCCCCCAGGGAAGCACAGTGACAACAGGAGCAGCAGCCTTAGAGGCCGCTGAGCGCATTGGCTACCCTGTCGTCGTCCGGCCCTCTTACGTCCTGGGAGGGCGGGCAATGGAGATTGTCTACACGCCCGACGAACTGGATCGCTACATCTCCCAGATAGGCGCCTATTACCGCGAGCGCCCCATCCTGATTGATCGCTACTTAAAGGGTAAAGAAGTGGAGGTAGACGCTATCTGCGATGGCGCTGAGGTGCTCATCCCCGGCATTATGGAGCATATCGAGCGCGCCGGCGTCCATTCTGGCGACAGCATTGCGGTCTATCCCGCGCGGCGTCTCTCCGCTCAGGAATCTGCCGCTATCGTTGACTATACGACGATCATCGCGCGCGCCCTCAAGATTCGCGGCCTGTTGAACGCGCAGTTTGTCATCACCGAACCGTCCGGCCAGGAGAGCGCCAGCCCATCCTCAGATCAGCCCGCCGCCAACGTCTTTGTGCTGGAGGTCAATCCGCGCAGTTCGCGCACCGTCCCTTTCCTCAGCAAAGCTACAGGCGTGCCAATGGTCACGCTGGCAACCAGGATCATGCTGGGCAGCAGCTTGCAGCAGGAGGGCTATCAGAGTGGGCTTTATCCCAATCAGCCACTTATTGCCATCAAAGCGCCGGTCTTTTCTATGGGCAAGCTGACCGGAGCCGAAACCGCGCTGGGGCCAGAGATGAAGTCAACCGGCGAGGTCATGGGCATTGACTTCTCCTACCATGCTGCCCTCACCAAAGCGTTGATCGCCGCAGGTGTTCGTCTGCCAGAGACAGGAGCCGCGCTCGTCTCCATCGCTGATCGTGATAAAAACGAGGCGCTGCCCATTATGCAAGCCCTGGCCGCAAGCGGCTATCAGCTTTATGCCACCGCCGGGACCGCTCACTTCCTCAAGCAGCGCGGCATGGACGCAGCAGTGGTCGGCAAAATCAGCGAAGGGGATACGTCCATCCCCTCCCTCATTCGCCAGCGCCAGGTCCATGCCGTGATCAACACCATAAGCGGGGGACATAGCCGCATCCGCGAGGGCGGCGAAATACAGGATGGTTTTGAGATTCGCCGCGCCGCCGCCGAAAGCCAGGTTCCCTGCTTCACATCGCTCGACACTGCCAGGGCCGTCGTGGATGTCCTTCAGCGCCAGGAAGCCTATGCGGTGCTTCCATTTGGAGATTATCGCTCGCCCGCGACCAGCTAATGTTTGCCCACCGTCACCTGCGCCCAATCAGACGGCATCAACCCCACTGGCGTGACCACCAGCCCATGCACATAGGGCGCAATAAACGCCGTGTATTTGGGGTGATCGAGTGGAATCCAGGCGGCATCGCTCAGCGCCAGTTGTTCCGCCTGCTGATAGAGCATGGCCCGCTGCGCCGGATCATTGAAAAGCAAGTCGGCCTGATCGACCCATTGATCGAACTGCGAGCTTTGCCAACCACCTACATTCTCAGGCGCTCCGCTGTGCAAACGCATGGTCAATAAGTCCCAGGGATCGGCCAGTTCAGGCGTCCAGTTCACCACCCCAAGTTGCAGATGGCCCGCCGCGAATTCGCGCTGATACGTAGAGGGTTCTACGGGCGCCAGCCCAACATGCACCCCCAATACCTGCTGCCACATCGCCTGCATAGCCTGGGCCTCTGCCTGGGGCAGCCCATTGGTTGGATAAGTCAGTGTCACAGCAGGCATGATACTGGCATCCGGGTAGACCGATCCCAGGAGCTTCCTGGCTTCTTGAGCATTAACCGCCAGCCCGTGTGCGGGCGAAGCGGCATAGCCAGGCATACCCGGCGGCACAATGGTAGTAGAAGCCGCCACACTATCGCCCATGACTTGATGGGCCAGTACCTTCGGATCAACCGCCTCTGCAAATGCCTGACGCACCTCCAGGTGATTAAAAGGCTCCATCGTCGTATTTGGTACCAGCGCATCTGTCCCCAGCAGGGGCATCTCGTGAAAGTTCTTTTCCGTGCGCGCTTGCGGATAGTCTGGCCCCTCGATGCCCCAGGTGAGATCGTACTGCCCAGCGCGATAAGACAGCAGCGCCGCATGCGCGTCCTGAATAAAGGGCATATCTATTTCGTCCAGAACAGGCTTATCCCCGTAATAGAACGTATTGGGCAAGAAGGTCATGCGAACGCCATGCGTCCAGCGCCCCAGGAGAAAAGGCCCGGTACCGAGCGCGTGATCCACCCACTTCTGCTCACCATACTTCTGAATAAGCTTTTGCGGCACGATAGACGCTTGCGGCGCGGCCAGATCGGCCAAAAAATAAGCGATAGGAGCATCCAACTGGATTTGCAGCGTGTGCGCATCAATGGCCTTGAGGCCACGCGCCGCGCTTGTCCGCCCAGCAGCCACGTCAGCCGCTCCTGGAATATGCCTCAGATAGAAGAGACCGCCATCTCCGCCTTCTTGAGCCGCTTTTGCGGTCATCTGTAAAGAGCGGTCTAATGAATACATCACATCCTGGCTTGTAACCGGCGTGCCATCGGCAAATTGCAGCTGAGCAGGCAAGTAGAAGGTATATGTCTTGCCATCTGGAGACACCTGCCAGGAATACGCGGCGGCTGGCACAATCTGCAACTGCGCATTCAGCTTCACCAGGCCACTGAAGATCAACTGCACCGCCTGCACCGAGTTGTTATCGCTGCTGAGGGCCGGATCGAGTTGAGGCAGATCGGTTACGCCGACATTCGGCCAGACCAGCACATGTTTCTGGCGCTGGGGCGGCTCATTCTGGTCGCAGCCGCTCACAACCAGCAGGACAGCCAATAAGAGCAGCAGCAAAAAGCCCATCTTCCCCCAATTAGAAGAAGCACAAGCGCCAGGGTACGAGACTTGCGTTTGTATGCTTGCCGGAGGATACGATACAGCGCAGTAGTGCATGATTAAGCCTTTAGAACAATACAAGATTTCAGCCCGCGCCAGGGATAGTATGAGATACTATATGCGGCAGACAGAGGGGGTGTCAAGAACAGCGCGCCGCCTGGAGCACTTCTCAGCTCGCTGGACACCCGGAGCCAGGCGACATATAATGCCGCCAGAAATCCCACTGTTCAATGGCGAACGGCGGAAATGAGGCAGGGCTTATGCACATTCATATTATTGGCGCTCCCATAGACCTGGGTTCTGGGCGGCGCGGCGTTGATATGGGGCCGAGCGCCATCCGCTATGCCGGACTCGGTGAGCGGCTGGGTCAGCTTGGCTATACCGTCAAAGACGAGGGCAATGTCGTCGCGCCTGAGCCAGAAACCTTTTCTATCGAGAACCCTCACCTTAAATACCTGGAACCCATCTTGGCCGCCTGCGAAAAACTCGCCGCCGTAGTCGAACGCTCCTCTGGACCCGACGATCTCCCCCTGGTCATTGGGGGCGACCACAGCATCGCCCTTGGCTCCATCACCGGAGCAGTCAAGGCGCGTGGCCGCGTCGGGGTGGTCTGGATCGACGCGCACGCCGATTTCAATACCGATCAAACGACCCCATCTGGCAACATTCACGGCATGCCCCTTGCAGCCCTGGCAGGTTTTGGGGATGAGCGCCTGGTCACTATTGGCGGCTTTCAGCCTAAAATCTCTCCGGCGCAGATTGCCATTGTCGCCGCGCGCGATCTTGATCCTGGTGAGCGCGACCTGCTCCATCGAGAGCAGGTCCACGTCTTCACCATGAAAGATATTGACCGCCTGGGGCTTTCCGAAACAATCGCGCGGGCGCTGGAGGTTGCCACCAGGGACACCAACGGCCTGCACGTCAGTTTTGATATGGACTCCATAGACCCACGCGAAGCCCCGGGGGTGGGTACGCCGGTGCGCGGCGGCATCACCTATCGTGAGGCCCATCTGGTGATGGAACTCATTGCCGACTCTGGCAAGCTCACCTCGCTTGATGTCGTCGAAGTCAATCCCATTCTCGATCAAGAAAACCGGACCGCCAACCTTGCTGTGGAGTTGATTCTCTCTGCGCTGGGCAAGCGCATTTTTTAGCCGTCGCCCCTGAGCCGCTAACCAGGAGGAGCAGCGATAGCCTGCTTAAAAGGCTGTACAATTCAGGACCAGCATGGTATCATGTAATTGCCAGGTCGTTTCCCAGGCGGAAACACTGTCGCAAGCTTGTGGACGGGACAATGGCGAAGGCTACGAAGGCCAGGTAGCGCCGGGTTTCTTCCCGGCAAAGTATCGCAAAGGAGGACCAGCAAAGGCGCTGGGTGAAACGGAGCGATGGATACAAAAGTCGTTTTCATGAATGGCGAGTTTATTCCCACCAACGAAGCAAAGGTCAGCGTCATGACTCACGGCCTGTCCTATGGCACCGGCTGCTTTGAGGGCATTCGTGGGTACATGGCCGATGACGCGCAGCAAGTGTACATTTTCCGCGCGCGGGAACATTATGAGCGCCTGCACCGTTCCTGTCGTATCTTAAGCATGCAGCTTCCTTACTCTGTAGATGAGTTGTTAGAGATTAGCGCGGAACTGGTTCGCCGTAACGGCCAGCACGAAGATGTCTATCTGCGGCCTTTCGTTTTTAAAGCCGATGAAGTGATCGGCGTCCGGCTGCACGGCTTGAAAGACCACTTCACCATCTATTCTGTGCCGATGGGCGCCTACATTGATGTGGATCGCGGCCTGCATTGTGGGGTTTCGTCCTGGCGACGGATTGACGATAACATGGTTCCGGCCCGCGCCAAAATTAGCGGCGGCTACATCAATTCAGCCTTTGCCAAATCTGAGGCGCTCCAAAATGGCTTTGACGAAGCCATCATGCTTACTGCCGATGGACATGTCTCTGAAGGCAGCGCCGAAAATATCTTCCTCGTCCTCAATGGCGAACTGGTCACTCCGCCGCCCTCCGAAAATATCCTCTTAGGCGTCACCCGCGATACAGTGATGAAGCTTGCCCAGCGCGAACTTGGCCGCATCACCCGCGAGCGCAGCATTGACCGCACCGAACTCTACTGCGCCGAAGAAATCTTCCTGTGCGGCACCGGCGCGCAGATCGCCCCCGTCACGATGATCGATCACCGCCCGATAGGCACAGGCGCCATCAGTCCGGTCAGCGCCGAAATCCAGCGTATCTATTTCGATGTCGTGCGTGGCCGCCGCCCCGAATACCGCGAAGAGTGGTGCATGCCAGCTTATCCCAGGCTGGCGTCGGCTTCCAAAGCCGCCTCGTCTCAGGTCGAGGCTCCCAGCGTCTAACGCCAGATGTTCTTGAATATTTGCAGATACTACGTGCGCTGCACGTGGTATCTGCAAACTTTTTAACGCTTGGTGTACTGCGGGGCTTTGCGCGCGCGCTTCAAGCCGTACTTCTTGCGTTCCTTCATGCGCGGATCGCGTGTCAAAAAGCCCGCCTTGCGCAGCGCAGGCTTCCAGCCTTCATCGGCACGCACCAGAGCGCGGGACAGGCCATGCCGGATGGCTCCAGCCTGGCCGCTGACTCCCCCGCCGACCACGCGCACTGTCGCATTAAACCGCCCGCCAACTTCCAACAGACGCAGCGGCGCGCGAATCGTCGCTGTCAGCGCCTCGCGCCCAAAATACTGATTAGAATCTTTGCCATTGACAATGATCGTGCCATCACCACCGGGAAAGAGCCGCACACGCGCTACCGCCGTCTTGCGCCGCCCGGTACCATAATAATAAGACCCTCGAATCTCAGCCAAGGTTTCGTTCCTCCTCAAAGCGCAGCAGCCCACTCACAGGCTGCCACAGGCAGCGTATGTCACGCTTCTGCGGTTTCTGTAGCCTCTACGCTGGCTGGCTCTGCTTCACCCCAGGGCACAGGCTTTTGCGCCTGATGCGGGTGATCTGGCCCTCCATAGACCTTCAGCCGATCCAGCATATCATCGCCCAGCCGATTATGCGGCAGCATCCCCTTCACCGCATGCCGGATCGCGCGATCTGGATGCTTCGCCAGCACCTGCCGCAGCGTCTCGCTCTTCAGGCCACCTGGATACTGACTGTGGCGATAATACATCTTTTGATCGAGCCGCTTGCCAGTGACACGAATCTTGCCAGCATTGATCACGATCACAAAATCGCCCGAATTCAGATGCGGCGTAAAGATCGGCTTATGCTTGCCGCGCAAGACCTGGGCAACCTGCGTTGCCAGCCGACCCAAAATCTGGCCTTCGGCGTCAATCACATACCAGCGTGGTTGTAACTCCGACGCCCTGGCGCTATAGGTTTTCATCACAACATGCCTCCGAATGCTCTATTCCTGCTCTATTCCCGCAGCAGCGTTACGCTTCGCTCCAGAGCAGCGTCTCTGGTGGGTAGGCCACATGTGTCAGACACAGCCCACAGGCCGGGACAGACGCTCCAGGATGCGCCTCATGCGCACTGGCGAGAATCTGCGCAAAGCCATCAACCTCCAGGTGTCCCTTGCCGACCAGGAGCAGCGTACCCACCAATCGCCGAATCATCCCCGTCAAAAAGCCATTGGCAGTAAAATCAAAAAAGATCAGGCCAGACCCCTCATCACCCCGACAGCCCGCCGCCAGCATCAGGCGCACACACGAATGCCCTCTAGCAGACCGGCTATCGCGCGGACTACGCCCGAAAGCCCGAAAATCATGTTCGCCCAGCAGCGCAGCGCACGCTCGATCAAGCGCCGCCACATCTAACGGCTCACTCACGCGATACATGTAGCGTTCGCGCAAGGGCGACGGCCAGCGATCATTCAGCACCGTATAGCGATAACTGCGCGAAAGGGCGCTGTAACGCGCATGAAAATCATCTCGAACCTGCGCCACCCGACGCACCGCAATATCGGCAGGCAAGACCGCATTGAGCGCCCGATGCCAATCTTCAGGCTTCAGAGGGCTATCCACCTGAAAATGCGCCACCTGCCCCGAAGCATGCGCCCCACTGTCTGTGCGCCCCGCCCCAATCACCGGCACATATCGCTGGCAGATACGAGTCACGGCTGCCTCCAGCATGCCCTGCACCGTTGGCTCGCGCTCAGGGGCCTGGCGCTGGAAGCCATGATAGCCTGTGCCATCGTATTCAACCAGCAAAGCAAGCTTCATCGTTGCAAGCGCCGGGCCAGACAGCAAACGCAAAGCGCAGCCGCCTAGACCAACTCGATCTGCGCCATCTCAGCCGCGTCACCCACGCGACGCCCAAGCTTCACAATGCGCGTATAGCCGCCCGGACGATCCATATAGCGAGGGACCAGCTCATCAAAGACTTTCTTCACCACCACCTCGTTCGGCAGGCGCTTCAGAATCTGGCGGCGCGCGTGCAGTTGAATCGCCATCGCCTCACGAGCCGCGTCCAGCGCCGCCTGCGCCTCATCACGATCCGCAATGATCTTCAGCAGTTCGGTCTGGCGCTCCTTGAGGCGCTGCTCGCGGAACTTGCGCCCTTCCGCAGAAAGAGGCAGCTTACCCTGGGCCTCGCGGTCCTCGTTGCTCGCCACTTCCTCATCCAGCGAAAAATAGCCCCTGCGCGCCAGCAGCCAGACATCTTCAGCCTGATGGTCATCCTGCACAACCGAGCGCAAATGCCCCCAGGCTGCCCGCGTCCCGTTGATAGCCGTTGTAATAAGCTGTTCCGTCTCTCCCCGAATGGCCTTCGCTCTGGCTTCCGTTGTCTTAATTCGCTCGTAGCGAATCAGGCCATCCATCAAATTGCGGAACGCCGCCCGGCGGCGCGCTTCGGGCATATTGACTCGATTTCCGGCAACACGATGCCGCATCGCTCAATCCTCCCACTATTGCTCTTGCCCCGACGCATCCCGGCGTCAAGGGCAAGCGTTTAGTTCAAGCCGTTGGTTGATGGGAAACTCTCATCGCCTTCCTCATCCGCATCGAGCGTCATCGTGCCGCCCCCTTTACGCGGATTGGGCAGGAAACGCTTCAGGACCAGGCGCTCGCGCAGTTCTTGCAGGCTCTTCTCCCCAAAGTTGCGCACCGCCAGCAGATCCTCCTCATTCATTGACAAGACCTGGCCGACCTTCGTAATATTGCTGCGCTTGAGACAGTTATACGCGCGCACCGACAGGTCCAATTCCTCGATAGGTGTATCGTACACCTGCGGCGGAATCGGATAGCTGGAGAGCGGCGGCTTGTCCGGCTCAGCAAGAACCGCGTGATAGTCCGCAATCTGGGTGAAATGGCGTACCAGAATCTGCGATGCCTGGCGCACCGCCTCATCTGGCGTAATCGTGCCATCCGTCCAGACTTGCAACACAATCTTATCGTAGTTCGTCATCTGGCCGACGCGCGTATGCTCAACAGCATAGTTGACCTTTTGTACCGGCGTAAAGATCGCGTCAACCGGAATAATCCCGATGGGCTGGCCTTCCTTCGACTCAGCCGGAACATAGCCCTTGCCGGTCTCCACAATCAGGTCCATATCCAGATGCGCCTCCGGGCTATCGAGCGTAGCGATGTGGAGGTCTTTGTTCACAATCTCCACCGTACTGGGCGCCAGAATATCCGCCGCCGTGATCTCGCGCTCGCCCGATACATCCAGGCGCATCATCACCTGATGATCAGAAAAGGACCGCATGCGCAGCCGCTTGACATTCAGCACAATATCCGTCACATCTTCCTTGACATGCGAAACATCCTGAAACTCATGCTGAACGCCTTCAATCTTGATGGAGGTCACTGCCGCTCCTGGCAGCGAAGAGAGCAACACGCGGCGCAGCGCGTTACCCAGGGTCATGCCATACCCTGCCTCCAACGGTTCAATATCGTAGCTGGCATAGTTCTCCGAGGATTGGGTACATTTTATACGAGGCAGAGCAATATCAAGCACAGGAACCTCCTCTTACCGCTGGTACAGTTCAACCACCAGCGCCTCGTCGAAGGGCAGCTCAAGTTCCGTGCGCGTTGGCAGCGCCATCACACGCCCAGACAATGCAGCCGTATCCAGCCGCAGCCAGTTGGGCACGCCCTTTTGGGCAAGCATGAGCGCCCGCGTCTTAAAGTATTCGAGGTTCTTACTGTGTTCACGCACCGCAATCACATCCCCAGGGCGGGCAATAAACGAGGGGATGTCCGTCTTGCGCCCATTAACCTCAAAATGACCATGCGAGACAAGCTGGCGCGCCTGCGAGCGGGAATCGCCGAACCCCAGGCGATACACCAGATTATCCAGGCGCATCTCAAGCAGTTGCAGCAGATTATCACTGGTTTTGCCAGGCTGGTGAGCCGCCGCCTGGAAGTGACGCCGGAACTGCCGCTCCAGAATACCATAGGTGCGGCGCACCTTCTGCTTCTCACGCAGTTGCAGCGCATAGCCCGATGCCTTGCGCACACGCCCGGCCCCATGTTGGCCTGGGCGGCCCCGGCCTCGCTCAATCGCGCACTTTTTACTCAGGCAGCGATCACCCTTCAGAAATAACTTCATGCCCTCACGCCTGCACAAACGGCAGACCGGGCCTGTATAGCGTGCCATGAAACTCCTTCTCCAGACCCCAAAAATGACAGACCCAACAAAACACTACACGCGGCGTCGCTTTGGCGGACGGCACCCGTTGTGCGGAATGGGCGTGACATCAGTAATGGAAATAACCGCAATACCAGCCGTCTGAAGCGAGCGAATCGCCGCTTCACGCCCGGAACCTGGCCCTCTAACATACACCTCAATCTGGCGCAGCCCATGCTCCATCGCCTTGCGGGCCGCCGTTTCCGCCGTCACCTGCGCGGCATACGGCGTACTCTTGCGCGAACCCTTAAAGTTGTGCATTCCGGCGCTGCCCCAGGAAATCACATTGCCATTTGGATCAGTAATGGTTACAAGTGTATTATTAAACGTAGATTGAATATGCGCCTGCCCGCGCGGAACGGATTTGCGCTCACGACGGCGAGGGCGACCAGCCGTCTTCTTCTTTGCATCAGCCATGCCTGGCGGTTCCTCCCAGCATTATTTCTTCGCAGTAGCCTTCTTGCGCCCGGCGACGGTCTTCTTCACCCCTCGCTTGGTTCGCGCATTCGTGCGTGTGCGCTGCCCATGTACCGGCAGATTGCGCCGGTGGCGCATCCCCCGATAGCTGCCAATCTCGATCAGCCGCCTGATATTCATGTCCACTTCGCGGCGTAAATCGCCCTCAACCTTGACGTTGCGGTCAATATACTCACGCAAGCGGTTGACCTCTTCTTCCGTTAAATCCTTCACGCGAGTATCCGGGTTGACGCGGGTATGCTCCAGCACCTTTTTGCTGGTGGTCAGGCCAACGCCAAACACGTAGGTCAGCGCAATCTCCACACGCTTATCGCGCGGAATATCTACGCCAGCAATTCTTGCGCTACCGGCCATTCGCAAGCCCCTCCTTCATCAATGGTTGAAATCAGTTATCCCTGCTTTTGTTTATGCTTGGGGTTCTTACTACAGATCACCATAACCACACGGCGCCGACGAATCACTTTGCAATCCGGGCAGCGTGGTTTTACCGAAGCACGCACTTTCATCGATCTACCCACCTTCCTCTATGCTGCGATGAAGCGCAGCACAGGTTTTTTTGCGAGAGCGCGACTGTCCTGGCATCCAGCCCAACCACATCAGACGCCCAACAAGTAAGCATTTCTCTCGTCTCTTCCCGTCAGCGCCGGGCAAAAGCGAGAGAAAACAAGCCAGAGTAAAAAGGAGATAATACCTGTTCCTGTTGGCGTCCTGGCGTCTGAAAGCAAAGAGGCTCATGATAGGATGCAAAACGCCCTGCCTCACCTTTGTCATACTCAGGCAGGGCTGCGCCACTATTCCTCCCGCGCCTCTTCCTATCCCCGATTGCGCCAGACGATGCGCCCTTGATCCAGGTCATATTCTGAAAGAACTACCTTCACCTTATCGCCCGGGACCACGCGCACAAAATTGGTGCGCATCTTGCCCGACAAATAAGCCAGCACCTTATGCCCGTTGCTTAACTCCACCCGGAACTGCGCGTTCGGCAGCGCTTCCATGATGACCCCTTCGTATTCCAGGGCATCCTTTTTTGGCATAGCACCTCTTCCCTATAGACTAACGCTCAAGGCGCAGCAGCAGCCTTAGAAAAAAAGCCGCAGCCAACTTCAAATTATAGCATAGAGGTTTTCACTTCGCAAGTCTTCCAAAGCGGAATAACAAAACGAAGCGCCCCCTGACAAACACCGAGTTCATCTCACATGCGCGGCAGCGTCAAAATATCCGGCTCGCCCTCCGTAATCGCCACCGTATGCTCGAAGTGCGCGGAAAGGCTGCCATCAGCAGTAACCACCGTCCACCTATCATCCAGCACCCTGGTCGCGGCGCCGCCCGCGTTCACCATCGGCTCGATAGCAATCACCATGCCGGGGAGCAGTTGTGGATTGCGCTGATGTTCATCCACATAATTCGGCACCTGCGGCTCCTCGTGCATCTCGCGGCCAATGCCATGCCCAACATACTGCCGTACCACCGAGAAGCCAGACGCCTCTACATACTGCTGCACAGCCCGCCCAATGTCCTGCACCCGATTGCCAGCACGCGCCTTTGCTATACCTTGCTGCAAGGCTTCGCGCGTCACCCGCAGCAGCCGCTCAGCTTCCGGCGAAACCTGACCCACCGGCACCGTCGTAGCCGAATCGCCATTCCAGCCGTTATAGACCGCGCCGAAGTCAATGCTGATAATATCGCCTTCTCTCAAGACACGCTTGCCTGGAATGCCATGCACCACTTCCTCATTCACCGACGCGCAGATCGTGCCAGGAAAGTAGAGGCCGCCGTGATAGCCCTTGAAGTTCGAGGTCGCCCTATACTGCTTCAATTCGCGCGCCGCCAGCTCGTTCAATTTCGCCGTTGTCACCCCTGGCCGCACCGCGCGCGTAAGCGTCTCTAAAATCTCGGCCACCAGCGCGCCAGCGGCGCGCATCTCTTCCCGCTCAGTTTTCGACTTGGTAATAATCGCCATACCCGGATCGCCCGTTTCTTACGTACCCAGCGCCTGTAAGATGTCCCTGGTGACAGCCTGAATAGGCTGCTCCGCGTCAATCTCACGAACCTTCCCCTGGGCGCCGTAGTAATCAAGAAGCCTGACCGTCTCGCTGTAAAAGATTTCTAACCTGCGCCGCACAGCCCCCTCAGTGTCATCGCTGCGTTGATATAATTCACTGCCATCAATATCACAGATGCCAGGTCGCTTTGGCGGATTCGTCACCAGATTATAAGGGTGTTGGTGCGCCCGGCAGATATAGCGATTTGCCAGGCGTTTTACCAACACATTCGGATCAGCCTTGAGATAAATTACATGATCGACACCCCGGCGCAGCGCAGCCAGCGCCTTATCCAACTCTTCAGCCTGAGCAATCGTGCGCGGAAAGCCGTCCAGAATGACCCCTTTGGCGCAATCCGGTTCTTCCAGACGCTCCAGAAACATCGCTACCATGATCTCGTCGGGAACCAGATCCCCACGATCATAATAGGACCGCGCGCTCTGGCCTACCGGCGTATTCTGGCTGATCACCGCGCGAAGCAAATCTCCACTAGCGACATGCGGAATACCCAGCTTTGCTTCCAAAGCATCAGCCTGGGTTCCCTTGCCAGATCCCTGAGCGCCCAACAGAAGAATATCCACATTGCCACCTTTGCTCAACGCTGAGGAGGAGAGACCCGGCGCCGCCTATCAGTCCGCCACAACGATCACCCCATCCCAGGCAGCCTGGCTTTCCATCCTCGCCCTCAACCGCCCCCACGCGCTCCAGTGGGCGCAGAGGCTATCAAACTGCCGCCATTGGCAGCCAGGTCAAAGGCTGCGCTCGTTGCCCCAGGCATCTAGCGCAGAAAACCAGAGTAGTTCCGCATCACCATTTGCGCTTCTAACTGCTTCACCGTATCCAGCACCACACCAACAGCGATGAGCAAAGCCGCCGCGCTGAGCAACTGCGTGCCATTCACCAGGAAGAAGGCCGGCACCACCGCAATGATGCCCAGGAAGACCGCGCCAGCCAGCGTTATGCGCCGCAGCACCGCATCCAGGTACTGCTGGGTCTTGGGTCCGGGCCGGATGCCTGGAATAATGGCTCCTTGTTTTTGCAGGTTTTCAGGCAAGTTCTGCTGCTGCCAGAGAACCATCGCATAGAAGAAGGTAAAGGCCACCACTAACACAAAGAAGATCACCCAGTACCACCAGTGCGTTTGATCGACCCAGGCGCGCACAGCGTTCGCCGCATTGGCAATGAATTTGTTTGAGCTAAAGGCCAGATAGGACGACAGAATGACCGGGAAGATCAGCATAGACTGGGCAAAGATCAGGGGAATCATGCCAGCCATATTGATCTGCATCGGAATGTAGGACATCTGGCTCGAACCCGCGTAGCGATCACGCCCAACCATCCGCTTCGTGGGGTATTGCACTGGCACACGTCGCTGGGCCTGATAGATAAAGACAATCGAAAGGACAATCAGCGCCACCACCGCGATGAAGACCACAATTTGTACAATATTCGTCGTATTCGTGACCCCACCAGCACTCGTGCTAATCAGCAGCGTGCCAACATCTGAAGGCAGGCGGCTGACAATTCCAGCAAAGATAATCAGTGAGATGCCGTTGCCGATCCCATTTTCGGTGATGACCTCGCCCAGCCAGACCAGGAAAACCGTCCCGGCGGTCAGCGTCACCAGCGTGGCAAACGTGGGCAGGAAGGTCGAGGCTTGGAAGAGGCTAAACTGGCCTTGAGAGATAGCGCCCAACTGCACAAAGATCGCGCTCTGCCCAAACGCCTGAAGGAACGCCAGCGGAACCGTCAGCACGCGCGTATACTGGCTGATGCGCGTGCGCCCGGCCTCGCCGCCCTCGCGCTGGAGGGCTTCCAGGCGCGGGAAGATCGGCACAATCAACTGCATCACAATCGAGGCCGTGATATAAGGATAAACCCCCAGGGCCGCCACCGAAAAAGTTTGCAGCGAACCACCTGAAAACACATCCAGCAGACCGAAGAGCTGGTTATACTGCTGGTTATTGCCCAGCGCATTTTGCAGGCTGGCGGGATCAATACCCGGAACTGGCACATGCGCCACCAGCCGGAACACCAGCAGCATGCCTAGCGTAAAGAGAATCTTGTTACGCAGGTCTGGAATGGTCCAGATGCTGCGTAGACGTTCCCACATAGATGCCTCCGATCAGCCAATCCAGGTGCGCTGCCCTGACAACCTGGGGGATCACCAGGAAAGAGAAAAATTGCTCATTACCAATAACGAACCAAATACTGAGACGGGGGAGCGGGCTACTGTTGGCTCCCCCACGCTGAGATGATCACGGAAGAATAGCCTGTTTTACCCTGGTCACGCCTGCGCTGTGGGTTTCTTCGCCCGCTTTGTCTTGGCAGGAGCATTGATAACAATCTCTTCGACCGCGCCGCCAGCCCCCTCGATCTTCGCCCGCGCGCTCGCCGAAAACTTATGCGCCCGCACGTTCAGTGGTCGATCCAGATCGCCATCGCCCAGAATCTTAATCAGCCCCTTCGCCGCCGAGGCTTTGATGATGCCCGACGCGACCAGCGCCTCGGCATCTACCTGGCTGGAAGGCTCAAATACCTGAAGCTGAGCGACATTGATCACCGCATATTCTTTTTTAGAGTGATTGGTGAACCCCTTGATAAAGGGCAGACGACGCGACAGCCGCAGTTGGCCGCCCTCAAACCACGAAGGCACACTTCCGCCGGTGCGCGCCTTCTGGCCTTTGGTGCCACGCCCGGCTGTCTTCATACGGCCAGAGCCGTGACCACGCCCCAGGCGGCGCTTTTCCTTACGCGCGCCCGGCGCCGCTTGCAAATCCGATAGCCTCATTGGGCAACCTCCTCCACACGCACAAGATGGTTCACTTTCTGAACCATCCCGCGCACGCTGGGATTATCTTCATGCTCCACCACCTGATGAAGCCGATGGAAGCCCAGCGCCCGAATCGTCCGTTTCTGGGGTACGGGATAACCAATCGCGCTCTTCACCCAGGTTATTCGCAACTTGCTCATAATTTTTTACGCTCCAGGGATACGGCTCAGGGGACGCCGGGAGAGAGGTCGTCCATATCATACCATCTCACAGCCGTTTCATCTAGCAAACAGAGCCGCTCACCGCAAAGATTCCCATCCACACCTGCCAGAAAAAGCCTGGCCAGAGAGATCAACCTGCCGCGACCCGCCTTCCTCTAAACGCCCTAACAGCCCTTCCCTCTACTCTATCAGCGGCGCCGACCGCCTGGCCCTCCTGGGCCACGACCTCCGCGATCACCGCCACGATCACCACCGCGATCACCGCGTTCGCCACGAGAGCCACGCTCAGGGCGGTCCCCACGAGGGTTGCGCTCCTCGCGCTCAATCACCGGCGTCTCAAGCGCGGCCATGCTGGCCTGCTCGGCAAGCTGGGCAGCGCGGCGAGCGCCAACCAGATCGGCCACCGTTCGGTTGCGGCGGGCAGCCTCAACCTCCGGTGTACGCATCTCACGCAAAGCGCCTAACGTGGCGGCTACGGTATTGAGGGCTGTCGAACTCCCCAGCGATTTCGTCAGAATATCGCGGATACCAGCCGCCTCCACCACCGCGCGCACCGCACCACCGGCGATCACACCCGTTCCAGGCGCCGCAGGCTTCAGCAGCACCTCAGAAGCGCCAAACCGATGTTTAACCAGATAGGGAATCGTCGTTCCCAACAAAGGCGCCTTAATTAAATGCTTTTTGGCATCCTCCACACCCTTGCGAATCGCCTCTGGCACTTCACCGGCCTTGCCAAGACCGGCGCCGACATGCCCATTGCGATCCCCTACCACGACCAATGCGCGAAAACTGAAGCGCCGACCACCCTTGACCACCTTGGCAACGCGGCTGACCTGCACCACAGTTTCCTCAAGATTCCCCAGCTTTGAAGCGTCTATCCTCGCCATCGTATTCCTCGCTAGAAGTCCAGGCCGCCTTCACGCGCGCCAGCGGCCAGGGCAGCCACGCGGCCATGATAAATATAGCCGCCACGATCAAAAACGACCCTGGTGATACCGCGCTCCCTGGCGCGCTCCGCAATCAAACGCCCGATGGATTGGGCTACGGCTACCTTATGGTTGGCGGCAATGCCCTTGAGGCCAGCAGGCGCGCGCTCAGCCTCAGATGGCTCAGCCGCTGCTGGCGGAGGCGCTGCTTGCTCGCCCTTGCTGCCCTTCCCAGCCTTGCCAGCCGCAGGCTCCGCTTTGGCAGCTTGAGCCGCTCTGGCCCCCTTGCGCGCCTGCTGTGGCGCTGCCGCGCCGCTTGCAGACGCTTTGCCACCTGCCCCCGCTGCGCCGCGCCCGGCTTTCTCCAGGGAAGAAGCCGCTACCAGCGTTTGCCCACGCTCGTCGTCAATAATCTGCGCATAGATATGCTCCGCGCTGCGGAAGACAGAAAGCCTGGGGCGTTCTGACGTACCCTGCACGCGCTTGCGCACGCGCCGGTGCCGCCGCAGTCGCGCCTTGTTCGCGTTGAAACTCTTAATCATCGCTTTCACCTGTTCACTCTGGTTCTTGCGCAGCCGCTAGAGGGTGTATTCCCTACTTCTTCTTGCCGCCGACTTTGCCCGCCTTGCCGGCCTTGCGGCGGATCACTTCCGTAGTGTACTTAATACCCTTGCCCTTATACGGTTCGGGCTTGCGGATGCTGCGAATCTGCGCCGCCACCTGGCCGACCATATACTTATCAATGCCCGACACACTCAGCTTGGTCGTACCCTCGACAGCAAACTGGATGCCCGGCGGTGGATCAAACTCCACCGGATGGGAGTAACCAACCTGGAAGACCAGATTATTGCCCACCTTCGCTACACGATAGCCTACCCCATTAATTTCCAGGCTCTTCGTAAACCCCTGTGTAACCCCCGTCACCATATTCGCCACCAGGGTACGCGTCAGCCCATGCAGCGATTTATGCTGTTTGCTCTCGTCGGGCCGGTCCACCACCAGCTTGCCATCCTCCAGCGCGATCTTTATATCTGGATGGAACGAGTTGGTCAGCGAGCCTTTTGGCCCGGTCACGGTGACGCTGTTCCCCTCACCAAGCTGCACCTTCACCCCCTGCGGCACAGTGATCGGCGCCTTCCCAATACGCGACATCTTCTTTTCCTTTCTGCAAGCTGAAGAGGCTCAGCACAGGATACGCAACACGCCTGTTACGTTCTCCGCCTCTCTTCGGCTACCAGATATAGCAAACGACCTCGCCGCCAAGGCCAAGCTGATAGGCGCGCCGACCAGTCATCAGCCCCTGGGGGGTCGAGATAATGGCTGTGCCGATGCCACCGCGCACACGCGGAATATCATCCCGCTTGGTATACACGCGCAGCCCTGGTCGGCTGACACGCTTGAGTTGTGTCAGCACAGGTCGCTTATCCACATACTTTAAGGAAATGCGCAGTGTACCCTGTGGATTATCCTTCAGAAAATCAAAATCCTTAATATATCCCTCTTCTTTGAGGATGCGTGCGATAGCAAGCTTCATCTTCGAGGCAGGGATCAAGACACGGGTGTGCCGCGCCATGATCGCATTGCGGATGCGTGTCAGCATATCCGCGATGGGATCAGTCATATTCATCAGTAATTCCTCCTCGCAGCCTACCAGCTAGACTTGGTGACGCCGGGCAGTTCACCACGCAGCGCCAACTGCCGAAAACAGATGCGACAGAGGCCAAACTTGCGCATATACCCACGCGGGCGGCCACAGAGACCGCAGCGATTATGCTGCTGCACCTTAAACTTGGGCTTGCGCTTGGACTTAACGATCATCGAAATTTTTGCCATCGTGCTAACTCCTGAACGGCATGCCCATTAACTTGAGCAGCCGCCGCCCTTCCTCATCGGTACGCGCCGTCGTCACAATCGTGATCTCCATCCCGCGTACCTTGTCCACCTTATCGTAGTCCACTTCGGGAAAGACAAGCTGCTCACGGATGCCTAGCGTATAGTTTCCCCGGCCATCAAACGCATCCGGGGAAATCCCCTGAAAGTCGCGCAGGCGCGGCAAAGCCACGTTCATCAACTTATCCAGAAAGAAATACATCCGATCACCGCGCAGCGTCACCATGCACCCAATCGAGTTGCCCTCGCGCAGCTTGAAGGCGGCTACCGAACGCTTGGCCTTGGTCACAACGGGCCTCTGGCCGGTAATATCCGTCAGGTCGCGCACCGCGTTATCCATCGCCTTCGCGTTCTGAAGCGCCTCGCCCAGACCAATATTGATGACCACTTTATGGATGCCTGGCGCCTGCATAATATTGGAGTAGTTGAACTCTTTTTGCAGCGCCGGAATCACTTCCTGGCGATACTTCTCTTTCAATCTCGGTGTCGCCACGGCGCTTAACTCCTTGTCTGATCTTGAATCGCTTTACCACAATGTTTGCAGATGCGCACCACGCGCTCTTTTTGATCTGCGCCCATCGGACGCCGCTCGTGTGCGATGCGCGTCGGCTCACCACATTCAGTGCAGATCACCATCGCATTGGACACATGCAGCGGCATGGCTTTATCCACAATGCCCGGCTGGCGCATCGGCCCACCCGCCCGAACGTGGTGCTTCACCACATTCAGACCTTCCACCACAATCTTGCTCTGGCGCGGCATCGTCTTCGAGACCGTCCCGCGCTTGCCGCGATCTTTGCCCGCCAGCAAAAGGACCGTATCGCCCTTCTTCACGTGTAACTGCGCCAGATGCAGTGGACGCTGCTCTTTCTCTTTAATCGCCATAACCTTACCTTGCTCCCTCTACCAAATGGCGCGCGAAGCCACTCCTAAGAGTACCTAACAAAACCTCCGCATGAGCAGGGGCGGGGGTGTAGCGCCGTCCTTCCAGGCGGCAGGGGTGGGGCCAACCATCGGTTTTGTGAGGCATTCTAAAGCACCTCTTGAGCCAGGGAAATGATCTTCATAAAGTTGCGGTCGCGCAGTTCACGCGCAACGGGGCCAAAAATACGGGTGCCGCGTGGATTGTTCCCCGCCACCAGAATCACCGCAGCGTTCTCATCGAAGCGGATATATGACCCATCTGCCCGACCATATTCTTTGGCAACCCTCACAACTACCGCCGTGACCACTTCACCTTTTTTCACCGCGCTATTTGGGGCCGCCTGCTTCACAGAAGCCTTGATAATATCGCCAACTCCGGCATATTGCTTGGCCGAACCTCCCAGGATGCGAATGCACATGATCTCCTTCGCCCCGCTGTTATCGGCCACTTTCAAGCGCGTTTGTACCTGAATCACGGCTGGTCCTCCTCTTCTTCCTCTTCCGCGATACCAAGCACTTCCTCATCCACATCAGCCGCCGCGACCTCTGCAACAGGAGGCGTCTGGGCGCTGGCCGTCAATATCTCCACCAGCTTCCAGCGTTTCTCCTTGCTGAGTGGGCGCGTCTCCTCGATGCGCACAATGTCGCCCATCTGAGCGGCATTGGTTTCATCGTGCGCCTTAAACTTCCGCGTGACCTTATAGGTCTTCTTGTAAATACGATGCTTCTTCAGCGACTCAACGGCGACAACAATCGTTTTTTGCATCTTGTTACTGACGACGCGCCCTACCTTCTGCTGGCGGCGGCCTGTGGCGCCAGCAGGGGCAGGAGCGGCGCCAACGGGACTCTGCATGCTCATAAGCTATGCTTTCTCCTTCCTGGCTGGCGCCCCTGTATCAGGCTCCTCAGCCTCGCTGGCGGTCTCTTCTTCTTCCTGCTCCTCCTCAGCCTCTTCCTCGGCTTCCTCCTCCTCAGCCTCTTCTTCGGCTTCCTCCTCTTCCTTCGCTTCTTCTGCCTCTCCCTCTTCTTCCTCTTCTTCCTCTTCAGCAGCCTCTTCCTCCTCCTCCAGCAGTTCCTCCTCCTCAGCCAGAGCCTCTTCCTCCTCGGCAAGCGCGAGCAGGTCCAGTTGATACATCAGGCGAGCAATATCGGTGCGCACCTGCGTGAACTGGCGATTGTTCTTCACCTCGCCACGCTGCTGCTGAATGCGCAAATCAAAATGCTGGCGGCGCAGCCGCTGCAATTCCTGTTCGGCCTGATCTATGGTATATTCGCGGATTTCCTTGCGCCGATCATTAAGCTTCGACACTCTCCACCCCTCCTTTGACCACAAACCTCGTTTGTATCGGCAGCTTATTCGCGGCCAGGCGCATCGCTTCCTTCGCCAGCTCTTCTCTCACACCACCCAGCTCGAAAATAATGCGGCCAGGCTTCACGACAGCGACCCAGTGATCCGGCGCGCCCTTCCCACTGCCCATCCGGGTTTCGGCGGGTTTGGAGGACACCGGCTTATCCGGGAACACGCGAATCCACACTTTTCCACCGCGCTTGATATGGCGTGTCAGCGCAATACGCGCAGCCTCAATCTGGCGAGCCTCTAACCAGCACGGCTCCAGCGCCTGCAAGCCAAACTCACCAAAAGCAAGTTCGCTCCCACGGTGCGCTTCGCCGCCCATCCGCCCGCGATGCTGCTTGCGGTGTTTACTTCTCGACGGTGACAACAGCATTTCTCTGCTCCTCAACGGAAAGGGAAGAGAGCCTCCCCCTTTCTCAGCTTCCTGGCTCTTCCTCTGGGCTGGGCGTCTGGGCTTCTGCCGGAGGAGAAACAGGACTGGTATCAGCAGGCTCAGGTGGCGTCGGCTGCTCTTCAGCAGTCGGGCGCGCGGGCTGCTCTTCAGCAGGCTCAGGCGGAGCCGATGGCTCTTCAGTCGCCGGGCGCGGCGCACGCTCAGCGCGCGGCGCACGCGGCGCACGCTCACCTGCGGACCGAGGCGGTCGCTCACCAGCAGGCGCGCCCTCACCACGCGGCGCGTGGGCGCCAGCCGGGCGCGGCGGTCGCTCGCCAGCCGGGCGCGGCGGTCGCTCACCGCGCGGGCCGCCAAATCCGCCACGCTCGCCACGCGGCCCGCCAGGGCCACGCTCTCTCCGGGGCCGCTCGCCACGCCGGTCCTCACGAGCGCCCGGCATTGCCGGAACTGCCTCCGGCAGCGCACTGACTTCCATGCGCCGCTTATCAGGCAACACATCGCCCCGATAAATCCAGACCTTGATCCCAATCACGCCAAAGGTCGTATGCGCCTCAGCGTAATCATAATCAATATCGGCGCGCAGCGTTTGCAGGGGAACTTTCCCATCAACTTCCTTCTCTGTGCGCGCGATCTCCGCTCCACCCAGCCGTCCACCAACTACCACCTTAATACCCTTTGCGCCCGACCGCATCGCCTTCTGCACCGCCTGTTTCATGGCGCGGCGGAAGGAGATACGCTTCTCAAGCTGCTCGGCAATACTCCTGGCGACCAGAAACGCATCGGTCTCCGGCTGCCGAATCTCCACAATATTCAGCCGGACTTTCTTCTTCGTGTCATCCTCAAGCTGTCTGCGCAGATCCTCAACCTTCTGGCCGCTCTTACCAATCACAATGCCTGGCTTAGCTGTGTGAATCGTCACCGAGATCTGGCGGGCGGCAGGGCGCTCGATCTCGATGCGCGAGACGCCTGCCAAAGCCAGGTCTTTGCGAATGACCCGGCGCAGACGCAGGTCTTCGGCCAGCAAATCTTTATAGGTTTTTTCCGCAAACCAGCGCGATTGCCAGCCCTTGATGACACCAAGCCTGAAGCCAATCGGGTGTACTTTATGCCCCAAGACTTACCCCTCCTTAGAGTACCTTGAAGTACTTTGCTACTATGCTTTACTTCACCCTCGGCGCTAATAGCGCGCGCTCTTCGGGATCATCGTCACATCATCCGACACCACCACCGTGATATGGCTGGAGCGTCGAAGGATATAGGACGCGCGCCCGTGTGGCCGAGGGCGAACCCGCTCGGTAATCCGCGCCGGATCAGCCACAATATGAACGATATAGAGTTCATTCGGATCAAGACTATAATTATTCTCGGCATTAGCTGCCGCCGACGCCACCACTTTGCTCACCGGACGCGCGGCGGCATTGGGCAGAAACTTCAGAATTGCCAGCGCCTCGTTGACTTTGCGCCCCTTCACGGCATCCGTCACCAGACGCACCTTACGCGGCGGGATGCCAATGTCTCTGGCAATCGCTCGAACTTCCATTGCTTTCCTCCGCTACCGTACAGATGAGGTTCTCTCGCTCCTGCCGCCCGCATGGCCGCGAAAATGGCGTGTCGGAGCAAACTCACCCAGCTTATGGCCCACCATATTTTCGGTGATATAGATGGGTACATGGGTCTTTCCATTGTGAACGCCAATCGTCAGGCCCACCATCTGCGGAATCACCGTCGAGGCCCGCGACCACGTTTTGATCAAGCGTTTTTCCCCGCCTCGGCTCATCGCCAGCACCTTTTTTTGCAGGGATGGGTGAATAAATGGACCCTTCTTCGTAGAACGCGACACCTTGTCTTACCTCCCGCGCCCAACATTACGACGGCGCACAATGAACCGATCCGTCTGCTTATTCTTGCGCGTCTTAAAGCCAAGCGCAGGCTTGCCCCAGGGCGTTTGGGGCTGTCCACCGATGGGCGAGCGGCCTTCGCCGCCGCCATGCGGATGATCCACCGGATTCATCACCGATCCGCGCACCGCCGGACGTTTGCCCATATGCCGCGAGCGGCCAGCCTTGCCAAGGGAGATATTCTCGTGATCGAGATTGCCCACCTGGCCGATGGTTGCCATGCAGGTGATGTAGACCAGGCGCTGTTCGCCCGACGGCAAACGCACCTGCGCGTAATCGCCTTCTTTCGCCATAAGCTGCGCCGCGCCGCCCGCGCTGCGAACCATCTGGCCGCCCTTGCCAGGGCGAAGCTCGATATTATGAATCACAGTGCCGGTTGGAATATTGCGCAGCGGCAGCGCATTGCCCACCCGAATCTCGGCATCTGGCCCCGACATCAGGCGATCACCCACCTTCAAGCCGTGGGGCGCCAGAATATAGCGTTTCTCGCCATCCATATATTGCAGCAGCGAAATATTCGACGAGCGGTTGGGGTCATACTCAACCGAAACAACCCTGGCCGGAATGCCGTGCTTGTCGCGCTTGAAATCAATGATGCGATACTGCCGCTTGGCGCCGCCGCCACGATGGCGCGTGGTGATGCGGCCCTGATTGTTGCGGCCTGCTGCCTTGGGAAGCGACACCAGCAGCGAGCGCTCTGGTTTGCTGCGGGTAATCTCCTCAAACTTCGAGACCGACATCCCGCGTCGCCCCGGCGAAGTCGGACGATATTGACGAACTGGCATCTTCCTTCCTTCTTCCTGAGCGGCTACGCCTGTAGCTCCGCGATGATTTGCCCTTCAGCCAGGGTCACAATAGCCTTCTTCCAGGGGCGAGCCTCTGAAACCTGGGGCGCGCGGCGACGTCGCAGTGTATAGACACGCCGCGACTTGCCAGGCATCCGCACCGTATTCACATTCAGCACCGTGACATTGAACATCGCCTCAACCGCCCGCTTGATCTCAATCTTGTTCGCCGTCAGCGCCACCTTGAAGGTGTACTGGTTATTATTCTGCTGAAGGTTGACACTCTTTTCCGTCACGATGCCGTGACGGATCACTTCCGTCAGTTCCACAACCTTACTCCTCTTCCTCTTCGTCGCTCTCGGATGGCTCCTGCTCCCATTCCTCACCGGCTGCCTCGGTCTCTTCCTCCTCTTCGGCTTCAACAGCCTCTTCCTCTTCCTCCTCTTCGGCCTCGGCAATCTCCAGAAACTCCGGCAGAGTAGTCGATCCATCACCAAACGCTTGCTCAAGGCGGCGGAGCGTCTCAAACGGCATAATCAGATACTCATGCTTGAGCAGTTCAACCACATTGATAGAGGAAATATGCTGGACTTTTGCCGTGGGAATGTTGCGCACCGAGCGCACCAGATTCTCATCGCGCTCTGGCACCATAAACAGAACGTTGCGCTCCACCGGCAGCATGTCCAGCAGATCGACGATGGCCCGCGTGCGCGGCTCATCCAGAGTAATCTCATCCAACACGATAATCTGCTCATTGGCAGCTTTATCGGAGAGCGCAGACCGGATCGCCAGACGGCGCACCTTTCGCGGAACCGACGCATGATAGGGGTGTGGATGGGGGCCAAAGACCACTCCCCCCCCCCGGCGATGCGGCGCGCGAATGCTCCCCTGGCGGGCGCGCCCCGTTCCTTTTTGGCGATACAGCTTCTTGGTGCTGCCGCTGACCTGCGAGCGAGTTTTGGTCGAAGCGTTGCCTTGCCGCCGATTCAACAACTGGGCCGTCACCACCTGATGCAGCACCGCTGTGTTGACCGGCGTCCCAAAGACACTGGGGTTCAACTCCACTTCTGCCACAACCTCGCCTTCCATGTTATACACACTTGCTGAGGGCATAATCTTCTCCACTCCTCATCGCCAGCCTGGCTGGCTATCTGGCTACTGCGCTTGCTGTTGCTCCAGCCGCTCAGCCAGCGTGATACTCTCCGCCACCTTGCGAATCATCAGCATTCCACCAGTCGGACCAGGGATCGAGCCTTTTACCAGCAGCACGCCGCGTTCGGCATCGGAGGCAACCACCTCAAGCCGCTTGACCGTCACACGGCTGGCGCCCATATGCCCCGCCATCTGGGTACTCTTCAGAACACGACCAGGAGTATTGCCAGCGCCGATGGAACCTGGCGCACGCGGGCGGTCCGACTGCCCATGTGTACGCTGGCCGCCGCCAAAGCCGTGTCGCTTCATCACGCCCTGGAAGCCTTTGCCCTTCGACGTACCCACCACATCAACGAGTTCGCCAACCTTGAACATCGTGGCATCGAATTGTTGGCCTACCTGAAGGGGATCTTTGCCAAATGGCCGGACTTCGCGCAGCACCTTAAATGGCCCCAACCCACCTCCCGCGCGCTTGCGTTGCAGGTCACGCTGCGCAGTGCGAGCCTGCCCAGCAGCCCCGGTTGGCCTGGTTTCCGCAGCGCCACGCGCCTCGGCTTCCTCCGCCTCCGCTTCCAGCGTCGCCTCTTCAGCCACCTCAGCCTCCGCCCCCTCTTCGCCCTCTTCTTCACCCTCCTCTTCGTCCTCCTCCTCAACCGCCTCTTCCGCTTCCTCTTCTTCCGCTTCCGCCGCCTCTTCCTCCTCACTGGCCGTTTTTGCCTCGGCAGCTTTGCTCCGCGCCTCGGCCCGCGCTTTCGCCTGGGCCTGCTGCTGCTTGCGACGCTGCGCCGGAAGCTGAGCCAGCGTATGCCCCAGATGCCCCAGTTCAGGGCGGGTAGCGCGCTTCGTCTTGCCAAAACCGATCTGCACCGCCTCGTAGCCATCGGTGGCAACCGTCTTGATCTGGGTAACGGTGCAAGGGCCAGCCTCAATAACCGTGACCGGAATAGCCGCGCCCTGGGGGCCAAACACCTGGGTCATCCCCACTTTCTTACCCAACAGTCCACTCAGCATAGTTCTCTCTCCTCAGCAGCGCCAGACACTAGACGCCAGAGATCGGTTACTTCACTCAGCAGTGCTTGCGCTCTGCTTGCGCTTATCCAGACAGTAACGAGTGAAGGACGTATCGCGCTGGTTCCAAAGGACACTTCTTCAGCAGATACGCGATCTAACCAGACCTTCCCCACATCTGGTATCTAGTAGCTGGCCCCGTCCCTAGAGTAAAATCAATTGGCCTTTTCAGCCAGCCCCGGTAGAATCATCCCAGGGCTGGCCTGGCGAGACACTCGCTTCATAACGATCCGCTTTGAGGATACTGAAACTAGAGCTTGATCTCAATATCTACCCCGGAAGGCAAGTTCAGCCGGGTCAGCGCCTCGACCGTTTTCGGCGTTGGCTCGACAATATCGATCAAACGCTTATGCGTCCGCATCTCAAATTGCTCGCGCGAATCCTTATCAATAAAAGGCGAGCGGAGTACCGTGTACTTCGCAATCTCCGTTGGCAGCGGGACCGGCCCTGCCACGCGCGCTCCGGTATTCTGGGCCGTCTCGACGATCTGCGCCGCCGACTGGTCCAGGATACGGTGGTCAAAAGCCTTCAGCCGGATGCGAATCCGCTGCTTGGTTGTGGTAGCCATAATTTCTCCCCAAACGAAAAGATGAAGCGCCGAAGGATACGGGGTAAAGAGCTATGCTTTACCCCGTATCGAATCTTTACCCCTGGACCTGAACGACCACACCAGCCCCCACCGTGCGTCCTCCCTCACGAAT